>JBGSTQ010000281.1:0-8938 GCA_041736375.1 Thiobacillaceae bacterium | reverse complement strand
CCAGTTCGCGCAGCTCAGCACCCGCGAACTGGCCGGCTGGATGAACGGCTGGATGGCGGAGGGGGTATCGCCCGCTTTCATCATCGGCGGGGCGGACGGCCTCGACGACAGCGTCAAGGCCCGTGCGTCGAGGCAGCTCGGTCTGTCGAAGCTGACCCTGCCCCACGCGCTGGCGCGGGTCGTGCTGGCCGAGCAGCTGTATCGGGCGATGTGCATCATCAAGGGACACCCGTATCACCGGGATTGAGGGCGGCGGCGACGCCGTTTTTGGAAAATCACCATGCTGATCGATAAACGCATCTATCTGGCATCACAATCGCCGCGGCGGCGCGATCTGCTGAAGCAGATGGGGGTTTCCTTCGACGTGCTGCCGCTGCGCACCGCGCCCGGCCGCATGGACGTGATCGAGGTGCCCCGTCCGGGCGAGAGCGCCGTGGATTTCGTCCAGCGCATGGCCAGCGAAAAGGCCGCCAGCGGCTGGCGCGCGGTCGAGGGGCGCAAGCTCTTGCGTTTCCCGGTGCTGGGAGCGGATACGGTGGTCGAAGTGGATGAGCAGATTCTCGGCAAGCCGGCCGGTCGGGACGAGGCCGCCGACATGCTGCGCCGCCTGTCCGGCCGCAGCCACTGGGTGCATACCGCGGTGGCGCTGCAACAGGATGCGCGACAGGAAGTGCGGCTGTCGTCCAGTTTGGTGACATTCGCTCCCCTGCAGGCGGAGGAACTGGAGCGTTATCTCGATAGCGGAGAGTTTGCCGGCAAGGCGGGCGCCTATGCGATTCAGGGCCGCGCGGCCCTGTTCGTCGTCCGCATCAATGGTAGCTATTCCGGCATCATGGGGCTGCCGCTCCACGACACCGCCGTTTTATTGAAAGATTTCGGATTCGCGTTGTGACAATCGGCGCGGCCCTTACCCCATGAGCGAAGAGATTCTAGTCAACGTCACCCCGCAGGAGACCCGCGTCGCGGTGCTGCACCTCGGATCGGTGCAGGAACTGCACATCGAGCGTGCGAAGTGCCGCGGCCTGGTCAGCAACATCTACATGGGCCGGGTGGTGCGGGTGCTGCCCGGGATGCAGTCGGCCTTCATCGACATCGGCCTGGAGCGTGCCGCCTTCCTCCATGTCGCCGATATATGGGAAGAACGCCGCGGCAACGAGCCCGAACGGAGCATCGAGCAGATCCTGCAGGAGGGGCAGTCGTTGATGGTGCAGGTGATCAAGGACCCGATCGGCACCAAGGGCGCGCGCCTGTCCACCCAGATCAGCTTTGCCGGGCGCTACCTGGTGTATCTGCCGCAGGAAACCCATATCGGCATTTCGCAGAAAATCGAAGGCGAGGAAGAACGCGAACAGTTGCGCCAGCGACTGCAGGAAATGATCCCGCCGAGTTCCGAAGGCGGCTTCATCGTCCGGACCATGGCCGAAAATGCCGACGATACCGAGATGCAGGCGGACATAGATTACCTGCACCGCCTGTGGCACAACATCCGGTCTCGCGGCAACTGCAGCGTGCCCTGCCTGCTTTACCAGGATCTCGACCTGTCGCTGCGCGTGCTGCGCGATATCGTCAACCGCGACACCCAGCGCATCCTCGTCGATTCGCGCGAAACCTGGCAGCGTATGGCCGAGTTCGCGCAGAACTACACCAGCGTCGTGCTGGAAAACCTGCAGGCCTACAGCGCCGAGCGTCCGCTGTTCGAGCTGTACGCCATCGAGGACGAGATCGAAAAGGCGCTCGGGCGGCGCGTCGACCTGAAGTCCGGCGGCTACCTCATCATCGACCAGACCGAGGCGCTGACGACTGTCGACGTCAACACCGGCGGCTTCGTCGGCGCGCGCAATTTCGACGACACCATCTTCAAGACCAACCTCGAGGCCGCGCAGTCCATCGCGCGCCAGCTGCGCCTGCGCAACCTAGGCGGCATCATCATCATCGACTTCATCGACATGGACAACGCCGAGCACCAGGAAGCCGTGCTCACCGAGCTGAAGAAGACGCTGGCGCGCGATCCCACGCGCACCACGATCAGCGGCTTTTCGGCCCTCGGCCTTGTGGAGATGACGCGCAAGCGGACGCGGGAATCGCTGGCCCATGTGCTGTGTGAAACCTGCCCAACCTGCGACGGGCGCGGCGAGATCAAGACCGCGCAGACCGTGTGCTACGACGTGCTGCGCGAGATCCTGCGCGAGGCGCGCCAGTTCGCCGCACGCGAATACCGCATCGTCGCCTCGCAAAGCGTGATCGACCTGTTCCTCGACGAGGAATCTGGAAGCCTGGCGCAGCTGATCGACTTCATCGGCAAGCCGATTTCGATGCAGGTCGAGACGACCTACCCGCAGGAGCAGTACGACATTATCTTGCTGTGAACGGCAGAGGCTTGCTTACCGCGAAGGGCGCGAAGGAACGCGAAGGGAAAAACGTCGATCCGCAGAAAACGCGCTGCCAACAGCAAGCATCTTGTTTGTGGCTATCTTAAGGACAGGTCTTTTCTTTGCTCTTCTTCGCGTTCCTTCGCGGTTAAAAATCTTTCCGAATTGAAACCCCATCCACCTTCCTACTGGCCAACCGCCTGCGCCGAGCTTGCCGCCGCCGATCCGGTGATGGCCGCATTGATCGAACGCTATCCCGACTGCGTGCTCGGCGATCGCGGCGATCCGTTCCAGACGCTGGCGCGTGCGATCGTCGGCCAGCAGATTTCGGTCAAGGCGGCGGACAGCGTGTGGGCGCGCTTTGCCGGATTCGCACAACTCGTCAGTCCGGAAAATGTCGCCCGGCTTGAACTCGACGCGCTCGCCGCCTGCGGCCTGTCGCGTCGCAAGGCCGAATACCTGCACGACCTCGCCGGGCATTTCGCCGATGGCCGCATCGAGCCGGCGCGCTGGAAAAAGATGGAAGACGAAGCGGTGATCGCCGAACTCGTCGACGTGCGCGGCATCGGTCGCTGGACCGCCGAGATGTTCCTCATATTCAGCCTGCGCCGCCCCGACGTCTGGCCGGTCGACGACATCGGCCTGCAGAAGGCTGTCGCATTGCACTATCTCGAGGGCGAGCGCCCCACCCCGACCATCCTGCGCCGGCACGGCGAACGCCACGCGCCCTGGCGTACCGTTGCGACGTGGTATCTGTGGCGCAGTCTGGATCCGGGAGTGGTGCAGTACTAACGCCCCGCGTCAGGCACGAATTTCAGCACATTGCCGTTGATGCAATAGCGCTTGTAAGTCGGCGCCGGGCCGTCGTCGAAGACGTGCCCGAGATGGATCCCCGAACTGGCGCTGCGCACTTCGACGCGCTTCATGCCGTGGCTGCGGTCTTCTTGCAAAGTGATCGCGCCCTCCAGCGGGCTGAAAAAACTCGGCCAGCCGGTGCCGCTGTCGAACTTGCTGTCGCTGCGAAACAGTGCGGCGCCGGTGATCGGATCGACAAAGGTGCCGGGACGCTTTTCGTCGAGGTGCGATCCGCTGAAGGCGGGTTCGGTCCCCTGCTCGAAGGCGATCTTCTGCTGTTCGGGCGTGAGCAGCCTGAATCCAAGCCACTGCCAGAAGCGCGCCTTCTCGCCGTTGTAGCCGGTGTAGCGCGCGACCTCCTTGCCCTGCTCGAACAGGACGATGGTGGGGGTGGCGAACAGGGCCTTTTCCAGGGTCCAGCCCGTGGGTGGATTCGGGTTGAGGGTGCGCGTCACCGCGATGCCGGATTGCCAGTGGTCGAGTATCTCGGCCTTGAATTGCTTGCAGAATGCGCAGTCCTCGGCTTCGAACACCACCAGCTGCCGGTCGAATGCCAGCGCCTTGCCGTCGAGCCGGGGTGCCGGAGCCGCGGTCGCCAAGTCCGAGCCCGGGTACTTCACGCCGGTGCCGCCGAGTCCGCAATAGCCGTTGGGATTTTTCACCAGGTAGTCCTGGTGGTAATCCTCGGCGGAGTGGTAGCTTGTCAGCGGGGCGATTTCGGTGGTGATCGTCCCGCGTTTGGCCGCGGTCAGCGCCTGCTGGTACGCCGTGCGGGTTTGCAGGGCCACGGCCTGCTGCGGCTCGCTGGTGGTGTAGATGGCGCTGCGGTAATTGCTGCCGACGTCGTTGCCCTGGCGGTCGCCCTGGGTGGGGTCGTGGCTTTCCCAGAAGCGAATCAGCACTTTTTCCAGACTGACCTGAGCGGGGTCGAACGTCACCTTCACCACTTCCGCGTGGTTGCGCTTTGCGGACAGCCCCATGCGCACCCGGCGCTCATGCGCGAGGACCGCCTCGTAGCTACCCTCGACATCGCCATTGGCATAGCCGCTTTCGACATCGACGACGCCGGGGAGCTCCGACATGCGTTTCTCCGCACCCCAGAAGCAGCCCATGCCCAGCACGATGGAATCGAGCGGGGTGCCGGGTTTGACCGCGGCCTTGCTGCCGAGCTGGGCGGGTTTGGCAGGCGTTGTCTCCTGCGCGCAGGCGCTGACCATCAAACTCATGCAAAGCGCCATGAACAGGCCGGGTATCGATCGACGGGCAATCATGTGCAAATCCTCTTGTGGGTCATTCCGGCAGGCATCCCGGCCAACGGGCTCATGGCGTGGCAGGAGGCCGACAAGCCTTGGTCGTCGCACGGCCGGATTGCTTACAACAGAAAAGATCGCGACCGATGTCAGGCCGTCGTGGCGGTGGTGTGGAACTCGGCGATTACGGGCGCGTGATCCGACGGCCGCTCCAGCTTGCGCATCTCGCGGTCGATTGTGGATGAGACACAGCTGGCGGCCAGCGGTTCGCTCAGCAGGATGTGATCGATCCTGAGGCCGTGGTTGCGGCGAAAGCCCATCATGCGGTAATCCCACCAGGAAAAGCTCTTCTCCGGCTGCTCGAACAGCCGGAAGCTGTCCTTCAGTCCTAGCGCCAGAAGCGCGCGGAAACGCTCGCGTTCCGGCTCCGACACCAGCACGCTGCCGGACCACGCCTCGGGGTCGTGGACGTCACGGTCCTCCGGGGCAACGTTGTAGTCGCCGAGCACGGCGAGCCTGGGGTGGCTCGCCAGTTCATCCTTCAGCCACGCGGCGAGCGCGTCGAACCAGGCGAGCTTGTAGACGTATTTGTCGGAATCGAGGCTCTGGCCGTTGGGGCAGTAAACGCACACCAGCCGCACGCCGTCGACAGTGGCGGCGATGACGCGCTTTTGTTCGTCTTCCAGACCCGGGACGCCGACCTGCACGTCGAGCGGTTCGGCACGGCTGACGATGGCGACGCCGTTATAGGTCTTCTGTCCGGCGAAGGCGACGCGATAGCCTGCCGCTTCCAGATCGGCGACCGGGAAGGCATCGTCGGTGAGCTTGGTTTCCTGCAGGCACACCGCGTCGGGTTGACGGGTGGCGAGAAAGTCCAGCAGCTGCGGCAGGCGGACCTTGAGGGAGTTGACGTTCCAGGCGGCGATTTTCATGCCGCCGAGTGTAGCGCATACGACTCCACATGGGCTTTAGCCCATAGTGGATCGGAGTCCTTCAGGGCATACGACTCCACATGGGCTTGGCCCTGACGGGCACAAGAGCCCATAGTGGATCGGAGTCCTTCAGGGCAGGCTCAGGCGGCCTGAGCGAAGCGGCGAATGTCGAGCTCTACACCCTGTTTCAGTGCAGCTTCGGCTTGCGATAACAGCGCGCGCGCGATGTCTTCGCGATGGAAAACTTCGCCGCAGTTGTCGCAGATGTCCGCCGGGACATCCTTGAAGACGAGGACCGCGCCGTTGCGTTCAAGTGTTGCACTGGCGAATCCCGGGCGAAGCGTTCCGTGCTTGCAGATGGGGCAGTTCATGGTTTGCCTTTCCGTCTAGTGAAGTCGTCGTTCCAGAGCGCAGGGTCAGGTTCGTAAACGGTGATGACGATTTGGGTATCTTCGGCCAGGTTGTCCGCGATGACAACATGGAGGGGACGCCGGTCACTGAAGCCTAGTATCAGACGACTGCCATAAGGCGTGTCGTCGGGATAGGACTCGATGGTCTGGCCGTTGCGTAGCACGAACAACACATCGTCAGCCGAAATCTCGCGTTCGAACATGCGACGTATGGCGTGCTGACGATAGAGGATTTTCATGCCGCCGAGTGTAGCGCATACGACTCCACATGGGCTTCAGCCCATAGTGGATCGGGGTCCTTCAGGGCGGCCGCGCGGCGCGGAGGCTACTGGGCGGGAGCCGGAACCGGTGGTGGTACCGGCGCAGCAGCCGCCACCGGCTTACGGCCGGGCAACGCCGACTTGGGGTAGCCGGCACGGTCCAGCGCGGCCTGCCACTGTCCGGCCTCGAACCCGTCGATCTTGTCGGTGCCGACCACCAGCACCGGGACATGCATCCTTCCGGTCAGCTTTTGCAGCGCAGCCCGTGCTTCAGGGCTGTTTTCGGGGTTGATGTCGGTGAAAGGGACGCCGCGTTCGTTCAGCAACTGGCGGGCCTGGTCGCACATGACGCCGCATGCGGTGACATACAGTGAAACCGGGTGCCGTTCGCGCGCGACCTTGCCGGCGTAGGATTCGCCGCCTTCGATGAAGCTGCCGGTGAAGGATTTCTGCACCGCATTCTTGACATTGGGCGGCGGCGGCTGGTCGCTGTAGACCATGCGGCCCTGGGCGTCCTTCCACTGGTAAAGCTGGGCGGCATGCGGAACCCCGACCACGGTCCCCAGCAGCGCGGCGACAAGCCATCCGGAATGTTTCATTGCAGTCCCTCGAATGCGCAACATTCCCAATTAACGGCAAGGTTGCCGGTAAATTTAGGCCATGCCGTTATGCCGCAGCAGCGCGTCGATGCTAGGCTCGCGGCCGCGGAAGGCCCTGAACGATTCGAGCGCCGGACGGGCTCCGCCCATGGCGAGGATTTCGCTCCAGAAGCGGTGGCCGACTTCCGGGCTCAACACGCCGTTTTCCTCGAACATCGCGTAGGCGTCGGCCGACAGCACTTCCGCCCACTTGTAGCTGTAGTAGCCCGCCGCATACCCACCGGCGAAGATGTGCGAGAAATTGTTGGGGAAGCGGTTGTAGGCCGGCGGAACGATCACCGCCACCTGGCGGCGGATCTCCTCCAGCAGGTCGAGCGCGGTGCCGCCGCCACTGGGGTCGAAGTCGTCGTGCAGGCGCATGTCGAAGCTGGCGAACTCGATCTGGCGCAGGGTCTGCAGGCCGGACTGGAAATTCTTCGCCGCCAGCATCTTGTCGAAGAGTTCCCGGGGCAGGGGCTCGCCGCTGTCGACATGGGCGGTCATGTGCTTCAGCACGTCCCACTCCCAGCAGAAGTTTTCCATGAACTGGCTCGGCAACTCGACCGCGTCCCACTCGACGCCGTTGATGCCAGACACGCCGAGCTCCTCGACCCGGGTCAGCAGGTGGTGCAGGCCATGGCCGGTTTCGTGGAACAGGGTGATGACCTCGTCGTGGGTGAACAGCGCCGGTTTGCCGCCGACCGGTCCGGAGAAATTGCAGTTGAGGTAGGCCACCGGCGTCTGGATGGCGTCGCCCTTCCTGCGGCGGGTGATGACGTCGTCCATCCACGCGCCGCCCCGCTTGGAGGCTCGCGCGTACAGGTCCAGATAGAACTGGCCGACGCGCTGGCCGGCGTGGTCGGTCAAGGTATAGAACTTGACGTCGGGATGCCACACCGGCGCGCTGTCCTGGCGGATGTGCAGGCCGTAGAGGGTTTCGACCAGCCTGAACAGGCCGGCCAGAACGCGCGGCTCGGGGAAATACTGCTTCACTTCCTGGTCGGAGAAGCTGTAGCGCGCGACGCGCAGCTTTTCCGAGACGTAGGCGTTGTCCCAGGCCTGCAGCTCGACAATCCCCAGTTCGTCGCGCGCGAACGCCTTCAGCTCGGCAAAGTCCTTCTCCGCGTAGGGGCGGGCGCGTTGCCCCAGTTCGCCGAGGAAATGCAGCACGTCGGCCGGCTTGTCGGCCATCTTCGGTGCCAGCGAGACTTCGGCGTAGCTGTTGAAACCGAGCATCTGCGCGGCTTCGCGCCGCAGCTTGAGGATGGCGGCGATCAGGGGGGTGTTGTCGAGTTCGGGCTTGCCGAATTCCGAAGCACGGGTGACGTAGGCGCGATACAGCTGCTCGCGCAGCTCGCGGTTGTCGGCGTACTGCATCACCGGCAGGTAGGACGGCATCTGCAGGGTGATTTTCCACCCCGGCTTAGCGTCGGCCTCGGCGGCGGCACGCATGCCGGCCAGCACATCGTCGGGCACGCCGGCAAGCGTCGCGGCGTCGTCGAGGTAGAGGGCGTAGTCGTTGGTGGCGTCGAGCAGGTTCTCCTCGAACTTGGCCGACAGTTTGGCCAGTTCCTCCTGCAGCTCGAGAAAGCGCGCCTTCTTGTCGTCCGGCAGTTCGGCGCCACCGAGGCGGAAGTCGCGCAGCTCGTTCTCGACGATTTTCTTGCGCGCGTCGGACAGGGCGGCATAGTCGGGCCGTGCCTTGAGCGCCTTGAATTTCCTGAACAGACCCTCGTGCTGTCCCAGTTCGGCAAAGTAGATGGTGATCTTCGGCAGGTTGGCGTTGTAGACCTCGCGCAGTTCCGGCGTGTCCATCACCGAATGCAGGTGCGAGACCTGGCCCCAGGCGCGCCCGAGCTTTTCGTTGGCGTCATCCAGCGGGGCGACGAAGGCCCCCCATTCGGCGGGGGTTTCGTCGGCCATGGCGTGCGCCACTGCCGCGCGGCAGTCGGCCAGAAGCTGGTCGACGGCGGGGGTGACGTGCTCGGGACGGATGTCGGCAAAACGCGGCAGGCCGGAAAAATCGAGTAAGGGGTTCATGGCGGGCGATTCGAAGGATGGACAGGGAATTATACTTTCGGCTTCCGCACGGATTTTCAACCCCATGACAAACGAGGTTTACCAACACCCGCTGGCACCGCATCACGGCGTCGCACCGAAGCTGGCGCCCGGCGCCTGGGTGCATCCGCGCGCCACGGTCATCGGCGAGGTCAGCCTCGGCGCC
>JBGSTQ010000223.1:0-1662 GCA_041736375.1 Thiobacillaceae bacterium | reverse complement strand
TGGCGCGAATGCTCGAGCGCCACCCGGACCGGCTGTGGATCGACACCTCGGTGCGCGACGAGCGCATCGCGCCGGAGGGCCGGCTGCTGCCCGAGTGGCGCGCACTTTTAGAGCGTCATCCGGGTCGTTTCGTGGTGGCGGTGGATACCTTCAGCCTCAACCGCTGGCAGCACTACGAGGCCGTGGTGGATCAGATCCGCACCTGGCTCGGCCCGCTTCCAGCGGAACTGCACGCCAGGCTGCTGCACGACAACGCCGCGCACCTTTTCGCCTCCTTTCTACAGCAGTCCCCTGACGCCGCAGCGGCGCGTCCGGCTCCCTGAAAAGCGCTCGCCTGGCGGGCGCCCAGGTTCTATGATTAAGGGGTTTTCAATTCCTGCTGCCTACTTTCATGAGCCACAAACACGAGCAACTGCTGCATTCCATTTTTGACGGCCCGGTGAGCGGCAACGTGCACTGGCGCGAGGTCGAATCGCTGCTGACCCACCTTGGCGCCAAGGTCGACCCGCACCACGGTGCGATCTTTCGCATCGAACTGAACGGAGTCGAGGGGTTCCTGCACCATCCGCACAACAGCAACACCTGCACCAAGCAGGATTTGCGCAATCTGCGCGACTATCTGATTTCGGCGGGCGTCAAAGGTCAATGAAAGGCTGTCTGAAAGTCGGTGTGCTGGTCCTGATCGTCGAACCGGGCGACGGCACCTTCAAGCGGCCGCTGGGGGATTTCGGCGGATAAGCGGCAGGGAATCGGGCGGGATGGGTTTATTCCGGCAAGCCGTTAGAATCGGATTCCACCCAAACCACCGGAGCCGATCCCGATGACTCGTTTTTCAAGCTTTTTGTTTTCTTTCATGCTGGGCACCGTGCTGGCCACCACCGGCTGCAACGCCCAGCAGCCTGCCGCCACGCAGAGCGTTTCCACCCGGCCTGCCGAAGGCCAGCCGGCCAATCCGCGCGTGCAGATCGAAACCAGCAAGGGCACCATCACGGTCGAACTGTTTGCCGGCAATGCGCCGCAATCGACCGCCAACTTTGTCGATTACGTCAAAGCTGGCTACTACGACGGCACGGTGTTTCACCGCGTCATTCCCGGCTTCATGATCCAGGGCGGCGGCATGACCGCCGACATGAGCGAGAAGCCACGCGGCACGCCGATCCAGAATGAGGCCGACAACGGCCTGAAGAATCTGCGCGGCACCCTGGCGATGGCGCGCACCGGCGATCCGCACTCGGCCACCTCGCAGTTCTTCATCAACGTGGCGGACAACTATTTCCTCAATCACCGCGGCAAGAGCATCGAGGGCTGGGGCTATGCCGTGTTCGGCCAAGTGGTCGGCGGCATGGACGTGGTCGATGCCATTGTCGCGGTGCCGCGCGGCAAGCGTGGCACCCACGCGGATGTTCCGCTCGAGCCCGTGGTGATGACGCGTGTGAGCGTGATCCCATAGCCAACCCGGTGCAGCGGAAATCACGTTCCGTGTCTGCCCGCCATGCAGGAACGTGATTCCGTAGCCCACGATCAAACGAGTCCATTCTGTCCCCCAGGTTGAAATTTTCCCTGCTGGCGATCGCGTCCCTGCTGGCGATCGCGCTCGGTCTGTTCGCCGGTGCCCTGCCCGACGACCGCGAACTGGCGCGGAAGATCCTCACCGAGCTGCGC
>JBGSTQ010000205.1:0-4733 GCA_041736375.1 Thiobacillaceae bacterium | reverse complement strand
CAGCCTGGAGGACGTGATGGTGCTGCCCGAGGCGGCCCTGCAGCACGGGCAGGACGGCACCTATGTCTATGTGGTGCGCGAGGGCCGCGCCGTGGTGCAGCCGGTGCGCGCGTCGCACAGCCTCGATGGCGAGACGGTGATCGAAGGCGAATTGCAGGCGGGCGAAGCGGTGCTGGTCGAGATACCCAAACGCCTGAAGGCGGGCGGCAAGGTCACGCTCGAAGGCGCGCCTGCGGAGCAGAAGCCGGGCAGGGCGGGATCGTGATGCCGGAAAAATCCAAGGCCCTCGCGCTCGGTTCCCGCATACCGCCATGAACCCGTCACGCCTCTTCATCGAACGTCCGGTCGCCACGCTGATGCTGGTGCTGGCGATGGTGCTGTTCGGTGCGCTGGCCTACCGGCAACTGCCGGTCAACGATCTGCCGCAGGTCGATTTTCCGACCCTGCGCATCGACGCCAGCCTGCCTGGCGCCAGCCCAGAGACCATGGCCAACACCGTGGCAATGCCGCTGGAGCGCCAGTTGTCGACGGTGCCGGGGATCGAGTCGATGAGTTCGCAGTCGAGCCAGGGCTCGACCCGCATCACGCTGCAGTTCGAACTCGCGCGCGACATCGACGCCGCCGCGCAGGACGTGCAGACCGCGATCGCGCAGGCGGCCCGCAACCTGCCAGCCGACATGGACCCGCCGCAACTGAGGAAGATCAACCCGGCCGATTCGCCCATCCTGTATCTGGCGCTGTCGGCCGAGCGCCTGCCGCTGACCCAGCTCGATGCGATTGCCGACTCGCGGGTGGCGCAACGCCTGTCGGGCCTCTCAGGCGTGGCGCAGGTGCAGGTATTCGGTTCGCAGAAATACGCGCTGCGGCTGTATCTCGACCCGACCAAGCTGCAGCAGCGTGGTCTGAGTTTTTCCGACGTCATCGAGGCGGTGCAGTCTGCCAATGCCAACCTGCCGTCGGGCACGCTCGACGGCGCGAGCCGTGCCTACACGGTGAAGGCGCCGGTGACGCTCGCCAACGCGGCTGACTTCGGCGAGATCATCGTCGCCTACAAGGATGGCGTGGCGCTGCGGGTGAAGGACCTCGGCCGCGCCGAAGACAGCGTCGAAAACGACAAGACGCGCACCTGGTACAACGGCACCCGCGCCATCGTGCTGGCCATCCAGCGCCAGCCGGGCGCCAATACCGTCGAGGTGGCCGAACGCATTCGTTCGATGCTGCCGCAGATCGAGGCCGATCTGCCGGACGGGGTGAAGCTGCAGGTCCATTTCGACCGCTCGCGCTTCGTCAAGGACTCGATGCACGAGGTCGATTTCACCCTGATGCTGGCCCTGGTTTTGGTGATCCTGGTCATCTTCGCCTTCCTGCACAATCTGCGCGCCACTCTGATCGCCGCACTGGTGCTGCCGAGCACGCTGCTGGGCACCTTCGGCTTCATGCATCTGGCGGGCTACAGCCTCAACAACCTGTCGCTGATCGCGGTCATCCTGGCGATCGGCTTCGTGGTGGACGACGCGGTGGTGGTGATCGAGAACATCACGCGCCATCTTGACATGGGCAAGTCGCGCTATCAGGCCGCGCTCGACGGTGCGCAGGAAATCGGTTTCACCGTGGTGTCGATGACGGTGTCGCTGGCGGCGGTGTTCCTGCCGATCCTGTTCCTCGGCGGGATGATCGGGCGCCTGTTCCAGGAATTCGCCGTCAGCATCGGCGTCGCCGTCCTGCTGTCCGGCGTGGTGGCGCTGACCCTCACGCCCATGCTGTGCGCGCGCGGGCTGTCGCACGAACCGCTGAACAACCCGTTGTCGCGCGGCTTCGAGGCGGGCTACCGGCGCTTTCACGATTTTTACGGCGAAACTCTGCGCGCCAGCATGCGCCATCGCGGCGCCATGCTTCTTCTGTCGGCGGCAGTGCTGGGGGGCATGCTGTGGCTCGCCGGCCAGGTCAAGCAGGGGTTCATTCCGCGCGTCGATTCCGGGATGATCTTCGCCAGCATCCAGTACCCGGAAGGGATCCCGTTCGAGGAACTCTCCTCGCGCCAGCAGCGCATCGCCGACATCGTGCAGAAGCACCCCGCCGTCGAGGGCCTGATGTCGAGCGCCGGACAGGCCGGAGGCGGCATTACCGGGAGCAACGTCGGCCGGCTGGTGATCCGTCTGGCGCCGCGCGAGTCCCGCCCCGGGGCCGATCAGGTGATAGACGAGCTGCGGGCGGCGACGCGCAAGGTCAGCGGCGTCAACGTCACCCTGCAGAATCCGGCATCGATCAACGTCGGCGCACTGGCGGCCAGCAGCGACTACCAGCTGACCCTGCGGTCAAGCGATTTCGAAGCGCTGAAGACCGCCGCGGCCGCGGTCGAGAAACGCCTCGACGAGGTGCCGCTGCTGCTCGACGTCAACAGCAACCTGGAGCTGCGCAATCCCGAGTTGCGCGTGGTGCTCGACCCCGTGCAGTCGGCGCGTCTCGGCATCGACGCGCAGCAGGTGCAGCAGACCCTCTACGACGCGCTCGGCGGGCGCCGCATCAGCGAGATCTACGGGGTCGACGACCAGTACACGGTCAGCCTGAAAATCCTGCCGGAAGCGCAGCTGAATCCGGCCATCCTCGGCCAGTTGCCATTGCGCACCGCATCCGGCGAACTGACCCGTTTGGATGCGGTGGCGAAAATCGAGGCCGGGGTGGGGCCGATCGCGGTGTATCACTACGGCCAGCAACCGGCGGTGACGCTGTCGTTCAACCTCGCCCCCGGCGCGTCGCTCGATGCCGCACTCGATGCCGCGCTGGCTGCCGCCAACGAGGTGCTGCCGGCCGATGTCAGCGCCGAACTCACCGGTGCCGCGCAGAAATTCCAGGAGTCGACCGTCACCCTGCCGCTGCTTTTGCTGCTCACCGTCGTCGTCATCTACATGGTGCTGGCGGTGCTGTACGAACACCTCGGCCATCCGCTCACCATCCTCACCGCATTGCCGCTGGCGGGCTTCGGTGCGCTGCTGGTGCTGCTGCTGCTGGACGAGGAGCTCAATATCTTCAGCTTCGTCGGCATCATCCTGCTGGTAGGGCTGGTGAAGAAGAACGGCATCATGATGATCGACTTCGCCCTGACCCGGCAGCGTGCCGGGATGAGCGCCGAGGACGCCATCGTTGAAGCCAGCCTGGTGCGCCTGCGCCCCATCATGATGACCACCTTCGCCGCCATCTTCGCCACCCTGCCGATCGCCATCGGTCTGGGTGCCGGCGCAGAGGCGCGCCGGCCGCTCGGCATCGCGGTGGTCGGCGGACTGGTGTTCTCGCAGTTCTTCACGCTCTACATCACGCCCACCTTCTATGTGAGCATGGCGCGGATGGAAGCGGCGCTCAAACGCTGGAGCGCGCGTTTCGCCTGATTGAACCTGGAAGCAGGCATCCTGCCACAGAGGTAGCGGCACGCTTCAGGAAGATGGGAGGTTTGCAAACTTGCGATTGAAGTTATCAATCGGGTTCATCCAGATTATCCGTTAGATCAATATATTGATAATCCCTAATATCGCTCCTGTCTTGATTGACATTGCAAATCAACCACACAGGAGCGAATCATGCAGAACACGAAGTCACCGACCATCCAGAACCTCGAAGCCGCCTTTGCCGGCGAGTCCATGGCCCACATTAAATACATGTGGTTCGCGCGCCAGTGTCGCAAGGTGGGCGACGAAGCCACCGCCAAGGTGTTCGAGGACACCGCCGCGCAGGAAATGCTGCACGCCTTCGGCCATGCCGAGCTGCTTTTCGCCGACGAGACCATGACGCCGGCCAAGTGCCTGCAGTACGCCATCGAGGGCGAAACACACGAGTACACCGAGATGTACCCGAAATTCCGCCACGAGGCGATGCAGGAAGGCCACGACGCCGCGGTCGCCGAGATCGACGACCAGATCGCCGAATCGAAGGAGCACGCCGAAATGTTCAAGGCCGTACTGGACAAGGCCGCCAGGCGCTTCGCCGCGCTGGCCAAGGTGGAAGAGAAGCACGCGAAACACTACCAGGCGCAAAAAGACGCGATTGCCGCCTGAGCGAAACACTGAAAATTTCTTAAATTACCTGAAAGGACACATCATGAAAGCTTGGCAATGCATCGTTTGCGGTTATGTTTACGACGAATCGAAAGGCGACCCGGAGCACGGCATCGCCCCCGGCACGCGCTGGGAAGACGTGCCGGAAGGCTGGGAATGCCCGGACTGCGGCGTGTCGAAAGCCGACTTCGAGATGGTCGAAGTCGTCGCGGCCTGATCGTCAGTACTACCGGGAGGCATCTGTATGCCTCCCGTCATTCGAAACCAGGAGTTTGTCATGCACGCCCTCTCACCAACCCTCTCCCCCCAAGGGGCGAGTGAGCAAACGCTAAGCCCGAACCGATCAATCGTCATCGTCGGATCCGGTCTCGCCGGCTATACCCTGCTGAAGGAGATCCGCAAGCGCGATGCGACTTCGCCGGTCACGCTCGTGACGGCGGACGACGGCGTCTTCTACTCCAAGCCCAACCTGTCGAACGCGCTTGCCACCAACCGGACAGCGGCCGCGTTGGCCAGCGCCAGCGCGGAGAAGATGGCGGCCGACCAGAATGCGACGGTGCTGACGCACACCCGCGTCACCGCGATCGACACGCAGAACCAGCGCGTGCAGACCAGCGGCGGCGAACTGGAATACGGCAGGCTGGTGCTCGCCCTCGGCGCCGATCCGTTCCCGCATGGCCTCGCCGG
>JBGSTQ010000194.1:0-3483 GCA_041736375.1 Thiobacillaceae bacterium | reverse complement strand
GACGCCACCGGCTTCGCCCTGCGGGTGAACGATGCAACCCTGACCTGCCGCCAGTTGGCCCTGGCCACCCCGGTCGACGTGGCTGCCGACCTGCTGCGCGAAATTCGTCCGCAACTGGCCGCGCAACTGGCGCGCATCGAGGTCGTCGAAACCGAAAGTCTGGGGGTGATCGTTGCAGCGGGTGCCTCGTCGCTGCCGCCACTGGCCGGACTGATGGCCGTGGACGACGATTTCTGGTCGGTGGTGACGCGCGACGTCGTGGACCATTCCGGCCTGCGCGGCTTTACCTTCCACTTCCGCCCGCAACGCCTCGATCGTGGAGGCAAGCTGGCGCGTGCGGCTGCCGTGCTCGGCGTGGCATCAGACGACTTCCTGCAGGTTCGTGAAACCGTCAACCGCCTGCCCGCACCCCGGGTCGAACACGTCGCCCTCGCGGCCGACATCGTCCGCCAGCTTCACGGCGGACCGCTCGTCCTGCTGGGAAACTACCTCAACGGCCTGTCGATCGGCGATTGCGCAGAACACGCGGCGAAGCAGGCGGAGCGGCAACTGGCAGCCTGAGCCCCCAGGACATCATTTCACCGGGATGGTGACGGCACCGGGTCTGCCCGGCTCGGCCTTGGGCAGTTCCACCCGCAGCACGCCATTGTGGTAGGCGGCCCGGGCTTCGCCCGCCTTGACCGCTGCCGGCAGCGGGACAGCGCGGCGGAAGCTGCCATAAGTACACTGCATGACGCGCCAACGCCCTGCGATGCTCTCGCGCTGAAAACGTTTCTCGCCGCTGACCACCAGGGCCTCGTCGAGCACCTCGATGTTGATGTCCTGTTTTTCATGCCTGGCAACTCCAGCCGGACCATCAGGCGCTGCTCGTCCTCGAACACGTCGCCGCCCTACTCCACCCGGACCTCGATCCGCCGGGGCTGGGCATGTTCGGCCTTGGGGATGCGCAGGCGGAGAACGCCGTTCTTCAACTCGGCCGATACCTTTTCGCTGTCCAGTTCCTTGGACAGCGTGAAGACGCGGCGGTAGCGCGGCAGGCTGACCTCGGCATGGGAGGCCTCCATCCCTGCGGGCGTATCCAGAAGAACCTCGCCCTCGATGGTCAGGGTGTCGGACTCCACCTGCAGAACGAGCTTGTCCTTCGGCACCCCCGGCAAATCGGCGTAAAGGGTGATGCCACCGGCATCCTCGAACACGTCCACCGGCGGCATCAGGGCCGCCTCGCTGTGCGCGGCCTCGGCTATGCTGGCCACATTGCTTTCGCTCATGATCCTTGCTCCTTATTCGATGGTGATGCGGCGTGGCTGCGCCGCCTGGCGCCGCTGGATGCTGATATGCAGCACACCGTCGCGATAGCGGGCCTGCACTGCAGCGGGGTCGATGTCTTCTGGCAGGCTGACCACACGGCGGAATCGGCCGGCATAGCGTTCGTCGATGTGCACCGTGGCCTTTTCATCCTTGCCCGGCAGATCCGGCTTGCGCTCGCCGGCGATGGTCAGCACCCCTTTCTCGATCTGCGCCTCGATGGCCGCCGGGTCGACGCCCGGCGCAAAGGCATAGATCTCCACCGAGTTCGGGCTGCTGCCGACGTTGATGGCCGGGAAGCCGCCGCGGCCCAAACCGCGGATGCTGGGTGAGAGTTCGAAAGCCTGCTGCATGTCGCGCTGCAGGCGGTCCAGTTCGGCGAACAGGTCGCGCGGGTACAAGGATCGATAGGGCATGTTTTCCTCCGTACAAGGGTTTTCACGGCATCGTGTGATGCGTTGGAATTCGAGATAAGGCTGGCTGCCACAAATTCAAGAGCTTGATGTTTGGCCGCAGAAGCTACATATACTCATCATTTGTTGCGAGCCGAAAACCAGCAGAAGGAAGCGCATGCAATTCAAGGATTACTACCAGACCCTCGGCGTGGCACGCGACGCAAGCGCGGACGACATCAAGAAGGCATTTCGCAAGCTGGCCCGCAAATACCATCCGGATGTCTCCAAGGAGGCGGATGCCGAACTGCGCATGCAGGAGGTCAACGAAGCCAACGCCGTGCTCTCCGACCCGGAGAAGCGCGCGGCCTACGACCAGCTCGGACAGGGCTACCAGCCCGGACAGGATTTCCGCCCGCCACCGGACTGGGATGCCGGATTCGAGTTTTCGGGGCGCGGGTTCTCGCCCCACGAGGCGGCCGATTTCAGCGACTTCTTCGCCGAACTGTTCGGCCGCATGGGGGGCGGGCACGGCGGATTCGAAACCCGCAGGGGCGCAGGCCGAACCCGCGGCGAGGACCACCACGCCAAGGTGCTGCTGGACCTTGAAGACGCTTTCAGCGGAGCGATCCGCCAGATCACGCTGCGGGTGCCGACGGTGGATCCGCAGGGTCATGTTCTGCTGGCCAACCGCACCCTGAACGTGAAGATTCCCAAGGGTGTCAAACAGGGCCAGGTCATTCGCCTGGCAGGCCAGGGAGCACCGGGCATTGGCGGAGCGACGGCGGGCGACCTGTTGCTGGAAGTGCATTTCAAGCCTCACTCCCGGCTGCGGGTGGACGGCCGCGACCTCCACCTCACCCTGCCGGTGGCGCCGTGGGAAGCCGCGCTCGGCGCCGTCATCGGGGTCGATCTGCCGGGGGGTGACGTCAAGGTCCGTCTTCCCGAGGGCGCCCAGAGCGGACGCCAGCTGCGGGTACGCGGCAAGGGCATTCCCGGCGATCCTCCCGGCGATCTGCTGCTCGACATCCAGGTGGTGCTGCCAGCGGCCGACACCCCGAAGGCAAAGCAGCTCTACGAAACCATGGCGCGCGAGCTGGCCTTCGACCCGCGCCGCGAAGGGAGGGCATGAGCATGCGTGAAAACGACATCCTGATCGGCTGCCTGCTGGAAGACTCCTGGCTGACGCTGGAACAGCTCGCATCGGCGTGCACGGTCGAACCGGACTGGCTGCTGCGGCACATCGAGGCAGGGCTGTTCCCGCAGGCCGAGAGTGTGGCCGGCACCTGGCGCTTCTCCACCGCGGGGCTGGCGCGGGCGCGGCGCATGCGTCAGCTGGAGCGGGACTTCGACGCGGTTCCGGAACTCGCCGCGCTGGTGGCCGACCTGCTGGAGGAAATGGACATACTGCGCGCCCGTCTGCGCAGCGCCGGCATGGATTGAGGCGCGCGCCCGAAGAGCGGGAACGCATCCCTCTTCACGGCTGAACCATGGGGTGATCGTCAACAGCCAGCCTGCGTCGCGGGCAGGAATCCGCAGGGCGGCAACGGGCCTCCCTCGGACAGCTCCGTTACCCTGAATGCCCCTTTATTCAATGGCCGTCAGAGGGCGATCCCCAGCCTGTCCAGCAGCCCCTGCAATTCGTCTGCGCTGGAAAAATGCAGCGTCAGCCTGCCGCCGCCCTTGCTGCTGGTTTGCACGTGGGCGGTCATCCCGAGCGCGTCGGACAGGGCTTCTTCCAGCCGCAGGATGTCGCGCGAGACGGCCTGTTTGGCGGGCGCGGCCG
>JBGSTQ010000193.1:0-9854 GCA_041736375.1 Thiobacillaceae bacterium | reverse complement strand
CATGGCACGCACGATGCGGTTGTGCCCCCCCAGCCAGCGCGCCAGATCAGCCACCCGCACGCCGGCGGCGATCGACAACACCAACTGTCCGGAGAGACGGGTGGCCAGCGCGGCTGCCACCTCGGGCAGGGTTTGCGGTTTCACCGCCAGCACGACCAGCGAATGCAGCCGCGCCTGCGACAGATCGCTATGGGTCACCACGCCAAAACGCGCGGCCAGTTGAGCGCGCGAATCGGCATTGATTTCCACCACCTCGATGTCGGTTGGCTGGGTTCCGCTGGCGATCAGGCCGCCGATGATCGCGGCAGCCATGTTGCCGCCGCCGATGAATGTCAGTTTATGCATAGCTTCTTTCTCCAAACAGGGCCGTACCCACCCGCACCATCGTCGCCCCTTCGGCGATGGCCGCCTCGAGGTCGCCCGACATGCCCATCGACAGGGTATCCAGTTCATGGCCCTGCGCCTTCAGGGCCTCGTAAAGCTTGCGCACCGCCGCAAATGCCTCGCGTTGTTTCACGGGATCGACGCTCGGCGCCGGGATCGCCATCAGTCCGCGCAGCCGCAGGCGCGGCAGGCGCACAACCGCTGCGGCCAGCACCGGCAAATCCTCAGCCGCAACGCCGCCCTTGCTCGTCTCGCCGCTGATGTTCACCTCCAGACAGATATCGAGCGGCGACAGCGACTCCGGGCGTTGCATGGACAGCCGCTCGGCAACCTTCAGGCGGTCGACGCTGTGCACCCAGTCGAAGTGCTCGGCAATGGCGCGGGTCTTGTTGCTCTGGATCGGCCCGATGAAATGCCAGATCAGCGGCAAATCCTCAAGCTGGCCCATTTTGTCGAGGGCTTCCTGAACGTAATTCTCGCCAAAATCGGCCTGTCCCGCAGCATGCGCCTCGCGCACCGCGGAAGCATCGAAGGTCTTGCTCGCCGCCACCAGACGGATCGTCACGGGATCGCGACCAAACTCGCGTGCGGCCGCGGCGATGCGCGAGCGGACATGCTCCAGGCGCTGCGGCAATCCAGGGGCGGATTTCGACATAACAGGCTCAAGTTCCGGGGTTTTGGGGTCGTTATTCGATTGGCTTATTATCTGTCAAACATACCGATTACACCGAACGAGGCACGCGTGGACATTTCCGAACTGCTGGCTTTTGCCGTCAAGAACAAGGCTTCCGACCTGCACCTGTCGGCAAGCCTGCCGCCGATGATCCGGGTCAACGGCGATATCCGCCGCATCAACCTGCCGCCGATGGACCACAAGGACGTGCACCGGATGGTGTACGACATCATGAACGACAGCCAGCGCAAGGTGTACGAGGAAACGCTGGAGATCGACTTCTCGTTCGAAATCCCGTCGCTGGCGCGTTTCCGCGTCAACGCCTTCAACCAGCAATATGGCGCCGGCGCGGTATTCCGGACCATTCCTTCCAAGGTGCTGTCGCTGGAAGAACTCAACGCGCCGGCCATTTTCAAGGAAATTTCCGACCAGCCGCGTGGCATCGTTCTCGTCACCGGGCCGACGGGCTCGGGCAAGTCGACCACCCTGGCGGCGATGATGGACTACGTCAACGAGAACCAGTACGCCCACATCCTGACTGTCGAAGACCCGATCGAATTCGTGCACCAGAGCAAGAAGTGCCTGATCAACCAGCGCGAGGTCGGGCCGCACACGCTGTCGTTCGCCAATGCGTTGCGGTCCGCACTGCGCGAAGACCCGGACGTCATCCTGGTCGGCGAATTGCGTGACCTCGAGACCATCCGCCTGGCGCTGACCGCCGCCGAAACCGGGCACCTGGTGTTCGGCACCCTGCACACTTCCTCCGCCGCCAAGACCATCGACCGCATCGTCGACGTCTTCCCGGCCGCGGAAAAGGAGATGGTGCGATCGATGCTGTCGGAATCGCTGCGTGCCGTCATCTCGCAGACCCTGCTGAAGACCAAGGACGGCGCGGGTCGTGTCGCGGCGCACGAGATCATGATCGGCACCCCGGCGATCCGCAACTTGATCCGCGAAAACAAGGTGGCGCAGATGTATTCCTCGATCCAGACCGGCGGCAACCTGGGGATGCAGACGCTCGACCAGTGTCTGCAGGATCTGGTCAAGCGCAATCTCGTTGCTTCCAGCGTGGCGCGCAATGCGGCGCAGAACAAGGACGCCTTCTTTTGACGCCAGGAACCAAACGACATGAATGCTGAAAAAACCATCCACGACCTGCTCCGCCTGATGCTGGCGAAGAATGCCTCCGACCTATTCATCACCGCCGGTTTTCCGCCCGCGATCAAGGTCGACGGCAAGATCACCCCGGTTTCCAGCCAGTCGCTGACCCCCGCGCACACCAGCGAGCTCGCGCGCTCGATCATGAATGACCGGCAATGGAAGGACTTCGAGGCAAGCAACGAATCCAACTTCGCCATCAATCCGCCCGAGATCGGCCGCTTCCGCGTCAACGTCTTCGTCCAGCAGGGCCGCGTCGGCGTCGTGATGCGGACGATCAACACCAAGATTCCCCGGATGGATGACCTCAACCTGCCGCCCATCCTGCGCGACGTCGCGATGATCAAGCGCGGCCTGGTGATTTTCGTCGGCGGCACCGGCACCGGCAAGTCGACCTCGCTGGCGGCACTGGTGGGTTATCGCAACGAGAACGCCGCCGACCACATCATCACGGTCGAGGATCCGATCGAATACGTGCACGAGCACAAGAAGTCCATCATCACCCAGCGCGAGGTCGGGATCGATACCGAAAACTGGTTCTCGGCGCTGAAGAACACCCTGCGGCAGGCGCCCGACGTCATCCTGATCGGCGAAATCCGCGACCGCGACACCATGGAATACGCCATCGCCTTCGCCGAAACCGGCCACCTGTGCCTGTCGACGCTGCACGCCAACAGCGCCAACCAGGCGCTCGACCGCATCATCAACTTCTTCCCGGAAGAAAAGCGCGACCAACTGCTGATGGACCTGTCGCTCAACCTCAAGGCCTTCATCTCGCAGCGACTGGTCCCGCGCAAGGGCACCAACGGCCGCGTCGCCGCAGTCGAAATCCTGCTCAATTCGCCGCTGATCGCCGACCTGATCTTCAAGGGCCACGTCCATGAGATCAAGGAGATCATGTCGAAGTCGCGCGAACTGGGAATGCAGACCTTCGACCAGGCGCTATTCGATCTGTACGAGGCGGGAATGATCTCCTACGAGGATGCGCTCAGGAACGCCGACAGCCTCAACGACCTGCGCTTGAAGATCAAGCTGCACGGCCAGGAGTCCAAGGGCCGCGACATGATGGCGGGGCTGGATCACCTCGACATCGTCTGACCCCCTTTATTCAGGGTTGATCACCGCCTTGACCTCCAGCCCCTGATTGCCCGGCAGCGACTTGATCGCTTCGGCCGCGGCTTTGAGGGCCGCTTCCTCGCCGCCATACTTCACCGCCAGATGGTCATCGTCCGGCATCGGTGCGCCGATCGACATCGGAATGATCGACGCCCTGCCGCTGCCCGAGGAGCCGAAATCGGCCACCAGGTAATAGCTGCGGTAGACCTCGGCACCGTCGTCGAGGGTGCCGCTGAGACGGATGGATGCGGTAATCATGATCGGACGCTCGCCGGTGGAATGTCAGAGAGACGTTCAAGCCGCACCGGGGTTCCGTTCACAGCACGGCGTCGCCTGATTTTTTCTCTCTCATCGAGCCGGCAATCAGCTTGTACTGCAGGAAGCGGGTTTCGATCGGCCCGTTGAACAGCGGGATGCGGCGGCTGGCTTTCAGCCCGATCAACTTGGGCAGCAGCGGATCGCCGGAAATGATCCATGCCTCCCAGCCGCTGAAATTCTGCTTCAGCCAGTCGCCCAGGAGCGGATACCACTCGGCCAGGTCGTCGGCTTCACCGAGACGCTCGCCGTAGGGCGGATTGGTGACGATCGTGCCGACCGGCGTCGGTGCTTTCAGGTCGAGCAGATCGGACACCTTCAACTCGATCGCATCGGCGTAGCCCGCGGCGGCGAGGTTGTTGCGCGCCTTGTCGAGCACCCAGCGGTCCTGGTCGGCACCGAAGATCGGCAGGCGCTTCAGCGGCTTTTCCTGCGCACTCGCCTCGGACCTGATGCGCTGCCAGAGCGCCGGATCAAAGTTGCGCAAATGCTCGAAGGCGAAATGCCGGCTGCGTCCCGGCGCGCGGTTCAAGGCCAGGTCGGCCGCTTCGAGCAGGATGGTGCCGGCCCCACACATCGGATCGAGCAGCGGCGTTGCAGGGTCCCAGCCGGACAACAGCAGCAGGCCGGCAGCCAGGTTCTCCTTGATCGACGCCGCACTGGCTTCGCGCTTGAAGCCGCGCTTGAACAAGGGCTCGCCACTGGTGTCGAGATAGAAAGTCACCGCGTCAGCGGTGAAGAACGCATAGACCGGCACGTCGGGCGCTTCGGTGTCGACGCTCGGGCGTTCGCGCGTTTCCTCGCGGAAGCGGTCGCAGATGGCGTCCTTGATCTTGAGGGTGATGAAGTTGAGGCTTTTCAGCGGGGAGTTCTGCGCGCCGACTTTCACCGCAATGGTTTTCCTGACGTCGAACCAGTCCGGCCACGGCAGATCGAGCGCGGCGCGGTAGATGTGTTCTTCCTTGCGATACCGCGAATAGCCGACCTTGCGCAGGATGCGGGTGGCGATGCGCGAATGCAGATTGGCGCGCATTTCCGCTTCACTGCCGGCAGTAAACAAGACGCCTGCGGGCAGGCTGCGCACCACTTCGGTGCCACAGGCTTTGAGCTCGGCGACCAGCAGGTCTTCCAGTCCACGTGGGCAGGTGGCGAAATGGCTGGCGGGTGGCAAGGCCTCGCGCTCGGGGCGGACGGGATGCGGAGTTTTGTTGCGGCGGGGTTCGGGTTTCAAACGTGGCTTTCCAAAAACTGGTTCTTACCGCAAAGGTCGCTAAGGTTCGCAAAGGAAAGTCTTGGCAGGTTCGAAGTTTGCCCTTCGCGTTCCTTCGCGTCCTTCGCGGTTGATTGCTTTTTGATCAAAACGGCTTCAGGACCACCAGCAGCACCACGACCAGCAGCACGATCACCGGGATTTCGTTGAACCAGCGGAACCATACGTGCGATTTGTCGTTCTGTCTGGCTTCGAACTTGCGCAGCAGGCTCTTGCACACATGGTGGTAGCCGACCAGGCCGGCGACGAGAATCAGCTTGGCCCACATCCAGTTCATGCTCAACGGGAAATAGGCCAGCCACAGCCAGATGCCGGTGATCAGCGTCAGCCACATGATGGGCGAGACGAAGCGATACAATTTTCCCGCCATCAGAAGCAGGCGGTCGTAGGCGGCGTCATTCTTCTCCATCGCCAGGTTGACGAAGATGCGCGGCAGGTAGAACAGTCCGGCGAACCAGCTGACCACCATCACGATATGAAAAGCCTTGAGCCACAGCATGGATAGAAAAGCCCTCTTGAAGAAATGGATGCCGAGTCCGCTGACCCTGATTTTACTGGGTTTGATCGCGTATCTGTGGTTTCGCCCGCCGGCCAGGGTGAGCGACGAAGTCATCGCCCCGACGCCGTGGGCGGTGGTGTTGCCGGATGGTCGGCCGGTATCCAGCGAATCGCTGAAAGGGAAGGTGCTGCTGGTGAACTTCTGGGCGACCTGGTGTCCGTACTGCCGCAAGGAAAAGCCGGTGATCGACGACTTCTGGCAGGACTACCGCGGCAGGGGATTCGAGGTCGTCTCGATCAGCGTCGACGATCCGCCGGAAAAAATTGCCGCCTGGATGCAGGACAAGGGTTACGCCTTCATGGCCGCGCCGAGCAATGCCAGCGTGCGTGGGGCGTTCGGCGACGTCAGCAGCGTGCCGACCTCGTTCATCGTCGACGCTGACGGCACCATCCGCCACCGCATCGGCGGCCAGGTGCATTACCCGCGACTGAAGAGTCTGGTCGAACCGCTTCTGGCCGAACCAACTGGCGCGCGATGATGCCGCTTGGCGTGGTTCAGACTCCCGCCGCCTGCTGGTCAGCGTGGTAACTCGAGCGCACCATCGGCCCGCAGGCGGCGTGTTTGAAGCCCATCGCCAGCGCCTGCTGTTCGAACCAGGCGAAGCGCTCGGGGGTGACGAAGCGCAACACCGGCAAATGATGCGGCGAAGGCTGCAGGTACTGGCCAAGGGTCAGCATGTCGACGTCGTGCGCGCGCAGGTCGCGCATCACCTGCAGGATCTCGTCGTCGTCCTCGCCGAGGCCCAGCATCAGGCCCGACTTGGTCGGGATGTCGGGATGGCGCAGCTTGAAATCCTGCAGGAGTTTCAGCGAATGCGCGTAGTCGGCGCCGGGGCGCGCCGCCTTGTACAGACGCGGCACGGTTTCCAGGTTGTGGTTCATCACGTCGGGCGGCGCGCTGTCGAGCATTTCCAGCGCACGCTCGAGGCGGCCACGAAAATCCGGGGTGAGGGTCTCGATGCGGGTGGCAGGCGAGGCTTGGCGCACCGCGGCGATGCACTGCGCAAAATGCCCGGCACCGCCATCACGCAGGTCGTCGCGATCGACGCTGGTGATCACCACGTACTTCAGTGCCATCAGCGCGATGGTCTCGGCCAGGTGGCGCGGCTCGTCGGCATCCGGCGGCAGCGGCGTGCCGTGGCCGACGTCGCAGAACGGGCAGCGCCGTGTGCACAGGTCACCCAGGATCATGAAGGTGGCGGTGCCATGGCCGAAGCATTCGCCCAGATTCGGGCACGAGGCCTCCTCGCACACGGTATGCAGCTTCGCTTCGCGCAGGATGCCTTTCAGTCGCCCGACATTCGGCAGGTTGGGCGATTTGGCGCGAATCCACGACGGCAACCTCATTCTGGGCTGCGGCACGATCTTGATCGGGATGCGCGCGGTTTTCGCCGCGCCTTTGTGCTGGATGGGGTCTGCCATAATCTGCTCTGAACGACATCGAAACCGGATTTTAGCCTATGCGTCTTCTCAGCCTGACCCTGCTCGCCGCATGGCCACTTGCCGTCCTCGCCACCGATCAGAGCGTCGACGCTGAAACCGGGCTGGTCACCTGGCAAACCGAAACCCTGGGCATCCAGGTGCGACTGACCCAGATCACGCCCGACCAGGCCCGCGGCTTCTACCAGGCCCGCGGTTTTTCGCCTGAAGCGGCGGAACGTTATGCTGCCGAATGCGTCTTCATGACGGTGGTGCGCAACATCGGCGACATGCCGATCGAACATCGTTTGGCCGACTGGCGCTATCTGTCGGCCGGTCAGCCGCCGCGTGCGATCCACAGCAAGACTGAATGGGAACGTATCTGGGAACAAAAGGGCGTGACCGAACCGGCGCGCATCGCCTTTGCCTGGGCGCAGCTCCCCACCGAGCAGCAATTCGCTCCGGGCGACTGGAACCAGGGCATGACGACCTATAACGTGCCGCGCGGCAGCCGTTTCGACCTGCACTTCATCTGGCGTGCAGGCGGCAAGATCCATTCAGGAAAACTCGAACAGGTGAGATGTGCAGATGAAAACCCGTGATCAGATTGTGGCAACTGTACTGGCGGCTTGCTGCCTGCTCGGTTTTACCCCATGGGCGCACGCCGCCGATCTTCCTCCCTTGTCGCACAGCCTGACCCCGCTGGCGCCCAAGCCCGCCCCGGACCTCAAGCTCAAGGATCTGGAAGGCCGCCTGAATGATCTGGCCGAACTCAGGGGCAAGGTGGTGCTGATCAATTTCTGGGCCACCTGGTGTCCGCCATGCCGCCGCGAAATGCCGTCTATGGAGCGCCTGAAGCAGACGCTCAAGGGCGAGTCTTTCGTCGCGCTGGCGGTCGACGTCGGCGAGGATGCCGACACCATCGGCGCCTTCACCAGCCAGCTGGATACCGAACCGACCTTCCCCATCCTGCTCGACACCCGCGGCCGCAGCATGCAGGCATGGAAAGTGGCCGGCCTGCCGACGACTTTCCTGGTCGACAAAGAGGGACAAATCGTCGCCAGCGCAATCGGCGGGCGCAAGTTCGATCACCCCGAAATCGTCAAGGCGATACGCGAACTACTGGGAAAATAGGGGTCAGGGGGATTGGTTTCACGGCCTTCGGCCATTCATTCCTGATACCCAGACCCCAGCACCTAGATCCTGACGCCTGACCCCTGGTTTCTGGATCCTGCTTAACTGACCTTGACCCAGACCTGGCCGGCCTCGACCTTCACCGGATAACTCCGTATCGGCTGGTCCGCCGGCTCGCAGGTGGGCTCGCCCGTGGCGAGATCGAAATAGCTGCCGTGCAGCGAACACTTGATCCTGCCGTCCTTGATGCAGCCGAGATACAGCGAATAATCCTCGTGGCTGCACATCTCGTCGACGACGTAATGAGTGCCGCTGGCATTACACAGCAGCAGACGGCGGCCGTCGACGACGACGCGCTTCATCTCGGCGGGCTTGAGCTCGTCGACCGCGGCGATGGCTACAAACTCGCTCATCACCTGACCCTCGCCACCGCCTTGCCGGAATCCAGCACCGCGCGAATCTGTGCGGCGGCGTCAGAGACACTCGCTGCCTTGCCGACGTGGTGCAGGATGATCGAGCCGGCCAGCACCAGGGAATCGTAGGTCGCGCCTTTGTCACCCTTCAGCGCCAAAATGCCGGCTTCGGCGGCGGCGTGTGCGGTGGCCTTGACGTCGATGGCCGCAACGATCTCGTCTTCACCACCTTCGGTGGCGACTGCGCCTGGCAGCGGCACGGCACGCACCGGCTGCTCGATACCCAGCGCAATCGGGTCGATCGTCGTCTCGATTTCCGCGCCTTTGTCGTGGTAGTGGAAATACTTGCCGGTCTGACGCAGCGACGGAATCACCCCGCCCTCGACGCCGCGCACGATGCAGGCCGTGTCGAAACCCGCCTCGCGTGCGAGATCGGCGTACACCGGCGGATAGGGCTTGTGCACGTAGCCGGTGACGAAGTGGGTTTTCTTCCTGCCGGCGATCGGCTTGGACAGCACCTCCACCGTGGTCAGCACCTGGCGCTTGATGATCTGCGAGCGCAGCGGAATCAGATTGTGCATGCCTGGGTTGGAGTGCGCCTGATCGACATAGGTCCAGCCGATCGCCGGATCAGCCAGCCGTGCCGCTGCCTCGGCCGGCGACAGATCGACCGGCACACCGGCGGCTTCCAGCACATGACGGGCGGTGACGCCGTACTTGGGACCGACCTTGTCGAGGCCGTGGCTCACTCCATGCACGCCGAATTCGGCCAGCAGCGGACCGAGGAAGGGGGCGGCCGGCAGGCAGCGGGTGTAGCCGTCGTAGGGATCGCCGATGTCGACCACCTCGTCGACGTCGGCCGTGACGCGTTGAGTGGTCTCCAGTACGGCGTCGAGCACGCCGCGGTTCTCGTCCATGGTTTCGCGCTTCATCCGCAGCGCGATGAAGTAAATGCCGACCTGCACCGGATCGATAACATTGTCGATGATGGCCTTGGTGCCGAGGTGCGCCTCGGTGCGGCTGATGTCCTTCGACAAATCAGGGCCGGTGGCGATGCGCTGGATGATGGAGCGCATCAACAGCCGGGGATCGGACGGCAGCGTGTCGGTATTCATGGGGGTCAGGCTCCGGAAATTTCGCGCTAGGATACTAATACCTGAGTATTTAGGTCAAGTATAAATTACGTCCTGCAGGGTTCGCAGCAGGGCATTTTGCGCATCGTCCATCGGCAAGGCGATACCGAGGTCACGACACTGGGTCACCCGCATCCCCGCGTAGCCACAGGGGTTGATCGCGGCAAACGGCGTCAGGTCCATGTCGACATTGAGTGCCAGCCCATGGTAGGTGCAGCCGCGCCTGACGCGCAGGCCGAGCGCGGCAATCTTCGCTCCCTCGACATACACTCCCGGCGCGC
>JBGSTQ010000185.1:0-2227 GCA_041736375.1 Thiobacillaceae bacterium | reverse complement strand
AGCTGGCGCAGGCGCTGGTGCAGCGCGGTATCGTCGGCGCAGGGCGGGGTATCGATGAAGGCCTGCATCCATTCGCGCGTGCAGGGCTGCTGCAGGCGGGTGGTGAGCTCCTCCAGCAGCACCGGCTGCGCAGACAGCAGGCGGCGTCCGAAACGGGAGCAGCGGGAGACGAGATCGAGCGCGCTTTCAGGCATGGCTTGCAGTAGAATTTGGGGTTATTCGCATAACTCTAACAGTGGAGAGACAGGCATGGCATCCATCGAATCGGTTTTGACCGAAACCCGCGTATTCCCCCCGTCGGAGAGCTTCGTCAAACAGGCCAACGTGCCCGGGATGGACGCTTACCGTGCCTTGTGCAGCAAGGCCGAGACGGACTACGAGGGTTTCTGGGCCGATCTGGCGCGCCAGCACATCAGCTGGCAGACGCCTTTCACCCACGTCCTCGACGAAAGCCAGGCGCCGTTCTACAAGTGGTTCGACGACGGCATGCTCAACGTTTCGTACAACTGCCTCGACCGCCACCTGGCGACGCGTGGCGACAAGACCGCGCTGATTTTCGAGGCTGACGACGGCAGCGTGACCAAAGTGACCTACAAGGAACTGCATGCACGCGTCTGCCAGTTCGCCAACGGCCTGAAGTCGCTCGGCGTGGTCGCCGGCGACCGCGTCATCGTCTACATGCCGATGAGCATCGAGGCGGTGGTGGCGATGCAGGCCTGCGCCCGCATCGGCGCGATCCATTCGGTGGTGTTCGGCGGCTTCTCCGCGAAGAGCCTGTTCGAGCGCATCGAGGATGCCCGCGCCAAGCTGATCGTCACCGCCGACGAGTCGCTGCGCGGCGGCAAGGCGGTGCCGCTGAAGCACGCGGTCGACGAGGCACTGAAAATGGGCGACACCTCCTGCGTCGAGCGCGTGGTCGTCTACCGCCGTTCCGGCGGTGCCGTCGACTGGACGCCGCGCGATCTGTGGTGGCACGAACTCACCCAGACCCAGACCGACAGCTGCGAGCCGGTGTGGGTCAGCGCCGAGCATCCGCTGTTCATCCTCTATACCTCCGGCTCCACCGGCAAGCCCAAGGGCGTGCAGCATTCCACCGGCGGCTATCTCTTGGGCGCGGTGCTGTCGATGCTGTGGGTGTTCGACGCCAAGGCGGACAGCGACGTCTACTGGTGCACCGCCGACGTCGGCTGGATCACCGGCCACACCTATGTCGCCTACGGGCCGCTGGCGCTCGGCATGACCGAAGTCATCTTCGAGGGCATCCCGACCTTCCCGCACGCCGGGCGCTTCTGGGAGACGATCCAGAAGCACAAGGTCACTACGTTCTATACCGCGCCGACGGCGATCCGCAGCCTGATCAAGCTCGGCTCCGACCTGCCCGGAAAGTTCGACCTGTCCTCGCTGCGCTTGCTGGGCACGGTCGGCGAGCCGATCAACCCCGAGGCCTGGATGTGGTACCACCAGGTCGTCGGCCAGGAGCGCTGCCCGATCGTCGACACCTGGTGGCAGACCGAAACCGGCGCCAACATGATCTCGCCGCTGCCCGGCGCGGTGCCGACCAAGCCCGGCTCCTGCACCCTGCCGCTGCCCGGCATCATGGCCGCGATCACCGACGAGCACGGCGGTCCGGTGGAAAAAGGAAACGGCGGCTATCTGGTGATCCAGCGGCCTTTCCCCTCGCAGCTGCGCACGCTGTGGGGCGACCCCGACCGCTTCAAGAAGACCTATTTCCCCGAGGAACTCGGCGGCAAGACCTATCTTGCCGGCGATTCGGCGCATCGGGACAAGGACGGCTATTTCTGGATCATGGGCCGCATCGACGACGTGCTGAACGTGTCCGGCCACCGTCTGGGCACGATGGAAATCGAGTCCGCACTGGTGTCCAACCCGCGCGTCGCCGAGGCCGCCGTGGTGGGCCGGCCGCACGACATCAAGGGCGAGGCCGTGGTAGCGTATGTGGTGCTGAAAGGCACGCGTCCCGTCGGCGAGGAAGCGAAGACGATCGCTGCCGAACTGCGTGACTGGGTCGGCAAGGAAATCGGTCCGATCGCCAAACCCGACGAAATCCGCTTCGGCGACAATCTGCCGAAGACCCGCTCCGGCAAGATCATGCGGCGCCTGCTGCGTGCCATCGCCAAGGGCGAGGAAATCACCCAGGATGTTTCCACCCGGAAAACCCCGCCATCCTCGATCAGTTGAAGGAACCGGTGAAATAAAGGCGAGAGCT
>JBGSTQ010000173.1:0-2409 GCA_041736375.1 Thiobacillaceae bacterium | reverse complement strand
TGGCCGAGGTGGATGCCGGAACTGGCGCTGCGCACTTCGACGCGCCTCATGCCGAAGGCGCCGTCTTCATGCAGGGTGAGGGCGCCCGGGACCGGGTTGAAGAAGCTGGGCCAGCCGGTGCCGCTTTCGAACTTGGTATCGCTGCGGAACAGGGGCGCGCCGGTGATGGGGTCGACGAAGGTGCCGGGGCGCTTTTCGTCCAGGTGTGATCCGGTGCCGGCACGCTCGGTGCCTTCCTCGAAGGCGATCTTTTGCTGCTCGGGGGTCAGCAGCTGAAATCCCAGCCACTTCCAGAAGCCTTTCTGGTCGCCGCCGTAGCCGGTATAGCGGGAAACCTCGCGGCCCTGCTCGAACAGCACGATGGTGGGGGTGGCGAACAAGGATTTTTCAAGCTTCCAGCCGCTGGGCGCGTTGGGGTTGAGCGTGCGCTCGACGGGCACGGGGGACTGCCAGTGGTCGAGGACTTCGGCCTTGAACTGCCTGCAGAACGCGCAGTCCTCCGCTTCGAACACCACCAGTTGCCGCTCGAAGGCCAGGGCCTTGCCGTCCAGTTGGGGCGCGGCCGGGATTTGCGCGGTGTTCTTCGAGCCAGGGTATTTCACGCCGGTGCCGCCGAGGCCGCAATAGCCCTGGGGGTTTTTCACGAGATAGTCCTGGTGGTAGGCCTCGGCCGGATAGTAGGCCTTGAGCGGGGCGATTTCGGTTGTGATGGCGCCGCGGCCGGCTTTCGTCAGCGCCTGCTGGTAAACGTCACGTGTCTTCAGGGCGACTTCCTGCTGGGCCTGCGAATGGGTATAGATGGCGCTGCGGTAGTTGCTGCCGACGTCGTTGCCCTGGCGGTCGCCCTGGGTCGGGTCGTGGCTTTCCCAGAACTTGATCAGGATGGTTTCCAGTGTGGTCTTGGCGGGATCGAAGGTCACCCTGATCACTTCGGCATGGTTGCGCTGGCTGGACTTGCCGCTGCGCAACGCACGTTCCTGATCGAGGACGGCATGATAGCTGCCCTCGATGTCGCCATTGGCATAGCCGCTTTCCACGTCGACCACGCCGGGCACTTCGGACATGCGCTTTTCCGCGCCCCAGAAGCAGCCCATGCCCAGCACGATGGTGTCGAGCTGGACATTGGGGTCGTTCATGACCGGTTTGGCGGTCGTCGTGGGATTCTCCCTGGCACAGGCGCTGAGCAAGGTACTCAGGCTGAGGACGAGGAGGAGGGTTTGCAGAACTCGGGTGCGTAACATGGGCTTTCACTCATTCGGGTTGCGGTTCATTATGATCGACAAGCGGGACAGCTGTGCTGTCCTGCACGATAGACATGCGTTGGTCGCGCAAAGTGGCCTTTCCTGACAATTATTTTTTGAATGACCGAGCAAGCCGTCCATGACCCGCTTCGCCGCGATTGACTTCGAGACGGCCAACAACGACCGCGACAGCGCCTGCGCAGTGGGCGTGGTGATCGTCGAGCGCGGCCGCATCGTCGATCGGCTGGTCGAGCTGATTCGCCCGCCGTCGCGCACTTTCCTGTTCACGCATATTCATGGCTTGTCGTGGGATGACGTGAAGGGCGCGCAGCGCTTCGATGCGGTGTGGGCAGGACTGGCGCGCGAACTGGCAGGGGTGGAATTCTTCGCCGCGCACAACGCGCCTTTCGACAAGGGCGTGCTGGGCGCCTGCTGCGAGACCTACGGGCTGGCGGCGCCGCTGTTGCCATTTGTCTGCACGGTGCAACTGGCGCGGGCACAGTGGGCCATTCGCCCGACCAAATTGCCCGATGTGTGCAACTACCTGGGCATCGACCTGCGGCATCACCAGGCGGATTCGGATGCCGAGGCGTGTGCGCGGATCGTGATGGCGGCGCAGGAGGGCGGGTGGCGCCATGAACCCTAGGAAAGCGCTGATTCATTCGTCATCGCGAGGAGCGAAGCGACGTGGCGATTCAGGATGCCTGTTTAATCAATGCACTGGATTGCCGCGCTGCGCTCGAATGACGGCCATATCGAATTAATCAGCGTATCCCTCGCGATATCGAATCCAGCCTTCCAACCTCAGCCTGCGAAAGCGTCCCATGTTCCTGCCCCTGACCGGCCTGTATGAGCCATCCTCGATTCAGCAGCTCGCCGACGGGCGCTTTCTGGTGGTGGAAGATGAAAAGAGCCATCCCTTCAGCCTGGTGACAATCAGCGCCGCAGGCGACGTGAGCAGCACGCCGCTGTTGCCGCCGGCGGGCGACGATGCGGCATGGAAACTGGATGATCTCGAAGCGCTGGCGTTCGATCGGGCAGGGTACGTCTATGCGCTCACCTCACATTCGCGTGACGATGACGGCGACGAGAAGAAGGCCCGTGACAAGTTGCTCCGCTTTCGCATCGAGGACGGGCGCATGGTGGAGCCGATGCTGGTTCGAAGCCT
>JBGSTQ010000152.1:0-19553 GCA_041736375.1 Thiobacillaceae bacterium | reverse complement strand
GGGCCGCGGAGGCGCTGGCCAAATCCGCCGCCCGCGCCATCGGCAGCCAGGTTGGCCGCAGCCTCATCCGCGGCGTGCTGGGCAGCCTGTTCGGCGGCAAACGCTAGTCGATTTGGGCCTGGGAATTGCCCCCTCTCGCATGCTGGGAGGGGTTGGTGGGGACGGTAAAGCCCCGATTAACCATCAGTCATCGAATGAGGTGTAATCATGCGCTGGGAACACGGACGTCGCAGTGACAACATCGAGGACCGGCGCGGCCTGCGCGTCAGCGGCAAGGGACTGGCCGGAGGCGGCATAGGCATCGTCGTCGTTGCTCTCATCGCCATGTTTCTCGGGGTCGACCCTTCCATTGTCCTGAATCAGGCAGGCAATCTCGCGCCGACGCAAACGGAACAGACACAGACGACCTTCAGTCCCGAAGAGGAGCGTCTCAAGGAATTCATCTCGGTGGTGCTGGCCGACACCGAAGACACCTGGGGCACCCTGTTTCGCAGCTCCGGCCAGCAGTACGAGCAGCCGCGGCTGGTCCTCTTCTCGGGTGCGGTGGAGTCCGCCTGCGGCTTCGCCGAGGCGGCGATGGGGCCGTTCTACTGCCCTGCCGATCGCAAGCTCTATCTCGACATGAGCTTCTTCAACGACCTCGCCAGCCGTCATGACGCCCCCGGCGACTTTGCCCAGGCCTATGTCATCGCCCACGAAGTCGGCCACCATGTGCAGAACCTGCTGGGCGTGGCCGAGCAGGTCCACGCCGCGCGCCAGCGCGCCAGCGAGGCCGAAAGCAACGCCCTGCAGGTGCGCATGGAACTGCAGGCCGACTGTTTTTCCGGCGTGTGGGCGCATCATGCCCACAAGGCGCGGCAGATCCTCGAGCCAGGTGATACCGAGGAGGCGCTCGCCGCCGCCAGCGGCGTCGGCGACGATCGCCTGCAGAAGCGGACGCGCGGCTATGTGGTCCCGGAATCCTTCACCCACGGCTCGTCGGCACAACGCATGCGCTGGTTCTCCATCGGCATGAAGACCGGCGATCCGGAGCAGTGCGATACCTTCAAGGCACGCACGCTGTAATCCATTCGCAGATTCGATGCACATCTGGGTTGACGCCGACGCCTGCCCGGTCGCGATCAAGCAGATCCTGTTTCGCATGGCCGATCGCATGCGGCTGCCGCTGACGCTGGTGGCCAATCGCCTGTTGCGGGTGCCGCCGTCGCCTTATATCCGTTCGCTGCAGGTGCCGATGGGTTTCGATGTGGCGGACAGGCATATCGAGCAGATCGCGGCGTCGGGCGACCTGGTGATCACGGCGGATATTCCGCTGGCGGCGCAGGTGATCGCCAAGGGGGCGTTCGCGCTCAACCCGCGCGGCGAGTTCTACAGCCCCGAAAACATCCGCGAACGACTGGCCGTGCGCGACTTCATGGAGGGCATGCGCGGAGCCGGGGCGGACATTGCCGGTCCGGATGCCTTGTCGCAGGCGGATCGCCAGGCGTTTGCCCGACAACTGGAGCAGTTTCTGGCGCGGCGGCGCAGCTGATTCACGCCCAGCGCCCGGCTCCTGCCAGACCCACCATCACGCGCACGCTGCCATACGCCAGCCAGGACAGCATGCGGCGCGGCCAGGGACGCCGCTGCCAGTCGGCAGGGTCAAGGCGGGTGGAGCGGGAGATGGCCTGCTGCAGACGCTGCTGCAGATCGCCGGCGAAGTCGTTGTCGTCGACGACGATGTTGGCCTCGCGTGCGAGCAGCAGGCTGAAGGGGTCGATATTGCTGGAACCGACGGTGGCCCAATGGCCATCGACGACAGCGACCTTGGCATGCAGTTCGCTCGCCTGGTATTCATGAATTTCCACTCCGGCGGCGAGCAGGTCGCGGTAAAGCGCGCGCGCTGCCAGCTGGAAGAACGGGTGATCGGTATGTCCCTGCACCAGCAGCCGCACCCCCACTCCGCGTTCTGCCACTTTTTTCAGCAACCCGCGAAACCGCCGGCCAGGCAGAAAGTAGGCGCTGGCGATGAGAATGTCCGAGCGGGCCAGAGCGAGCGCGGCGAGATAGCTGCGCTCGATGTCGCGTCGATGGGCGAAGTTGTCGCGCATCACAAAGGCCGCGCGAACGCGGCCGTCGGTCGGCCAGCTGGGATGCAGCGGTGGCTGATTGTCCAGTCCGCTGTGCAGCTGGGACAGGGCGACAAGCCGCCACAAGTGCCGAGCGCTCTGATGGATGTCGGCAAGCAGCGGGCCGCGCACCTCGACGCTGAAATCCAGACGCGGTTCGGGATGGGCCACCGGTTCATGGTCATCGATCAGATTGATGCCACCGAGGTAGGCGATGCGGGCATCGATGACCGTGAGCTTGCGGTGCAGACGCCGCAGGCTGAGCGGATTGGCACGCCAGACGCTCGCACCCGGCCGGTAGACGAGAATTCGCACCCCCGCGTTCTTCAGCACCTCCAGCCAGCCTTCAGGCAATTCACGCGAACCGACGCCATCGACCAGCACGTGGACCCGGACACCTCGCCCCGCGGCGCGGACCAGTGCGTCACGGACCAATGCAGCGCTGTGGTCGGGATTGAATATATAGGTCTCGAGATGCACTTCCCTTTGCGCCGCGTCGATCGCCGCGATCAGTGCCGGAAAGAACTCGGCGCCGCTTTGCAGCAGCTTCACATGGTTGCCCGATACCCATTCCGCCCCCGGCAACAGCAATTTACGCAGGCGGCCGCGCCGACTCATGAAGGGTGCAGTTTGGCAGTCAGTGCTGCGTGGTCGGAAATCCGATGCCAGGCGTTGCCGGTATGGACTTGTGCGGCCTCGACGGTGAAGCGCCGCACATAGATGCGGTCGAGCTGGAACATCGGCAGGATCGACGGATAGCTGCGCGCGGGTCTGCCGTGGTGGGTTTCGAACACTTCAGAGAGCCCGAGCTCGTCTTCGAAGAAACGCACCGCCCGCAGCTGCCAGTCGTTGAAATCGCCCGCCAGGATCAGCGGTGCGTTGTCAGGCACCATGGCGTGGACGCGCGCGGCGATCATCGCCAACTGGCGCTTGCGCCCGCCCTCGGTCAGCCCGAGATGGACATTGATGCAATGCACCGGCGTCGCTACACCGGGCACTTCGATTTCGCAATGCAGCATGCCGCGGCTCTCGAACGCATGCGCCGATATGTCCTCGTTTTCCCAGGAAAGGATTTTGTAGCGTGACAGGATGGCATTGCCGTGATGCCCGGCATCGTAGACACAGTTCTTGCCGTAGGCAAAATCAGTGTAGAGATGACCCGCCAGGAATTCGTGCTGCGGCTTGCCCGGCCAGTGCTGGAAGCGGCTGGCGCGCTGCGAATGCCCCCCCTGCACTTCCTGCAGGAAAACGATGTCTGTACCAAGTGTGCTGAGGCGGTCGCGCAGCTCATGCACCGTCAACCGACGATTGAATTGCGACAGGCCCTTGTGGATGTTGTAACTGGCAACGTGCAGAGGTTCGATCATGGTCAAAATTATAAACGCGCAGGCAGTTGTCGAATCGCCGCCGCATTGCTGGGCGAAAAGCAGCGTTCCGCCGCTGCCTCCCACGGCAGCCATACATAGCGCAGGTGTTCTTGCGGCGCCAGCGTGACCGGCAGCGGCGCCCGCAGCTTTAGGCCAAAAACGTGTTCGGTGTTGTTCGTCACCCCCGGCGCATAGCGGTGACGCCAGCGCTCATAAATCTCATAGCGGTTTTCGATGCCCCACGGTGTCAGCTCGAACTGTGCGGCATCGAGCCCGGTTTCCTCGAACACTTCGCGGGTCGCGGTCTGCTGCAGCGTCTCGCCGGCGTCCTGCGAACCGGTGACGGACTGCCAGAATCCCGGTGCGTCGGCGCGTTCCATCAACAATACCTGGCCGTCCGCGGTATGGATCAGCACCAGCACCGAAACGGGCTGCTTGAATGCGGGCGCCGTCATCCGATCAGAGACTTCTGGGGGCGAAGGCACGCCGCGCGATTTCCCGGCGGATCGCGGCCAGCTTGCTTTCCACGTCCATCTCGATCATCGTCGCGCCGAGCAGGGGCGGTAGCGGGACCTTGGGCACGATGCGTGCCCGGTAGAACACCTTCACCGGGTTGCCGTTGCCGACGATCAGCCACTCGCCGCGCATGCTCCTGACGTCGCCCGCCACCTTGTTGAACTTGATGCGTTCGTGGGGGGTTTCTTCCATCTGCAAGACGATATGCTCGGGCGTGAAGAAAGACAGTATGCCGCTTTTTCCCCGCTGCTCCACGCGCTTGGGCTGGCCAGGTGCGCTGGTGACGCGGCTGGATTGCATTTCCGGCACGAAGCGGGAGAGGTTGTCGTAATCGGTGAGGACCGCCCAGGCCGTTCTGGAATCGGCGGGCACCAGCATCTCCGCATCGATGGTAATCACGCCAAAGGAGGTGTCCGCGTTGACGCGCAACCCCGGATCGGCTGCCGCCGATTCCGTGGATGCCGACGCCAGCCCCAGTATCAAGACAAATGCCGAGAACGCAGTAAGGATTTTCATTGCGTGGTACCTGGCTTGCTCTTGGTATTGTTCTTCGGTCTCGATTTGGTTTTGGGTTCCGGCTTGGGTGGAGGACGACGCTCCATCTCGGCCGCGAGGCTGGTGACCCAATGTATCACCTGCTGCTGCAGCATTCCGATCATGACCGGCGACGGATAGGGCGTTCCGGTATCGTAATCCAGCTGATAGGAAAGCTTGACCGGTGCAGTCTTGCCTTCGAGTGTCCACTGGCCCAGCATGTTCCTGAACGTGCCGCTCAGAAATTGTATCGAAAGCTTGCTGGAGGGCTCCTCGGTGACCCGGAGGGTGCCGAGGTAATACATCCGCATGTTGTTGGCCGTCATCTCCCCCTGCTGCTCCAGCACACGGGTACTGTCGGTCTTCTCGATGATCCTGGAAACACGCATGCCGGGGACGAATTCGGGTACGCGTTCGTAATCGGTCAGCACGGCCCAGGCGGTAGACGGATGAACCGGAACGGTCAGCTCGCCCGAGACCAGCAGACGGGTTCCCTGTTGCTGGAAATTGACCGAGGGCGGGTTCGCCGCCATGACATGGCCACTGCCGATGAGGGACATTCCCAGCAAAATCCGGAAAACGATCAATGCTGCGTGGAACATGCGGGGCTTTCCTGAAATGCGGTGTATGAATGGCGGATTAGGCATGGAACTGCGCTAGTATAGCCCGACAACCTGCCCAGACAGGCGACTGTCGACTGTATGTCTCTGCTCCGCAAATTACTCGAAAATCACCCGCTGGCCAATGTCACCTATGTACTGGTTCTGGTAATGGGTTTGATGGCCTATTTCCAGCTTCCGCGGGCGCAATACCCGGAAATCAATCTCAACTGGGTAATGGTCGTCACCGCACTGCCCGGCGCTTCCGCCAGCGATGTCGAGAAGCTGGTGACCGAGCCCCTGGAGGATGCGATCCGCAAGGTGGCGGACATCAAGTTTTCCTCCTCGACCTCACGCGAGAACGTCTCCTCCATCCTGGTGCGCTTCGACGAAATTGGCGCCGCCCGCCTCGACAAGCGCATCAATGACCTGCGCCGCGAAGTCCAGTTCGCCACTGCCACCCTGCTGCCGCGCGACGCGAGAACGCCCACCGTGCTGGAAGTCACCACCTCAAGCGGCTTCCCCACCGCCATGGTGGTCGTCGCTGCCAAGGAAGCGAACGACCAACTCTACCGCAACGCCCGTACCGTGCAGGAAACCCTCGAACGCCTGCCCGGTGTCGACAAGGTGTGGGTATCCGGCATGCGCAATCCGGAACTGCAGATAGACTTTTCGCCCGCCCGCATGGAAGAACACGGTATCACCCCGGACAAGCTCGCCTCGAGCCTGGTGCGGACCCTGCGGGATGTGCCGGCCGGCGCTGCCAGCCTGTCAGGCGAGCAATACCTGCTGCGCGTGATGGGCATCGAATCCGATCCCGACCGGGTAGCCGATCTGCCGCTGCTGGAAGGGTCGGTGCTCGCCAAGACGATACGCGTGGGGGACGTCGCAACGGTCCATCGCGGCATGCAGCAGGCCGCTCAACTGGTCCGCCACGAGGGCGACCCTGCCGTTCTGCTGTCGGTGACGCGCCAGCCCGGCGCGCATGCGCTGGATTTGCTGGCCGCCATCAAGCAGACCATCAGCCGGCAGGGCGAAGCCAACGCGGACAGCGGGACCCGGATCCTGCTGCTGGATGACCAGACCGAGGAGACGCGGGAGGCGGTCCGCATCATGGAAAGCAATGCGGTGATCGGACTGTTGCTGGTGGTGCTGATCTGCTGGCTGTTCCTGTCATTCCGGGTGTCGCTGCTGGTCGCGCTGGGCATTCCGTTTGCCATGGCCGGTACATTCTGGGCCCTGTCGGCGCTGGGTCATACGCTCAATGTCTCGGTGCTGCTGGGAGCAGTCATCGCGCTCGGGATGCTGGTCGACGATGCCGTGGTCGTGGTGGACGCCATCCATTACCGCATGGTGCGGGGGATGGCATCGATCCAGGCCTGTCTCGAGGGAATCCGCGAGGTGTTCGCCCCGGTGATGACGTCGGTACTGACCACGGTGGCGTTTTTCGTACCGCTGATGACGATGCCCGGCGTGGTCGGCAAGTTCATGATGGTGGTGCCGCTGGTGGTCACGCTGGCGCTGCTGATCAGCCTGGTCGAAGCGTTCTGGATGCTGCCCGCGCATGTCACCGCGCTCAATCCGAGGCTCAACGACATGTCGCGCATGAACCGGCTGCGCACACGCTTCAGGCATCGCCTGAGAATGAGCTACGGCCGCCTGCTGGCGCGCGTGCTACGCACACCAGCTTGGTTTGTCGCGGCACTCGGCGGGCTGTTCCTGCTTGCCATCGTGACGGTGGCGACAGGCTGGGTGAAGGTGCAGTTCTTCGCCGCGGACCCGATGCGGATATTCAACGTCAATGTCCAGATGCAGCCGGGTGCCTCGCTCGAAGACACGTTGAAGGTCGTGCGCGAGGTGGAAAACCGGGTGCGCAGCGCCGCCCGGCCGGGCGAAATCCGTTCGACGCTGGCGGTGGCCGGGCAGATGTTCACTGAGACCGAGCAGCTTGCCGCCGACAATCTGGGGCAGCTCAGCGTCAGCCTGATGCCCAAGACCGGGCAGACCCGCGACGTCGAGGAGATGATAGAAGGCATGCGCGACAAGGTGCTGCAAACCGGGGGCGCGAAAAACATCTCCTTCCAGGTGCTGTCGGCGAGCGTGCTGTTGTCCAAACCGGTGGCGATCAAGGTTCTGGGCGAGGACTTCACGCAACTGCAGCGGGCGTCGGACGCGCTGACCGAGATCATGAAACAGGTCCCCGGGGTCAAGGACATTTCCACCGATGCCCGCTTCGGCAAGCAGGAAATCACGCTCAAGGTCGATCACGACCAGGCCAAAAAACTCGGCATGGACGCCCTCATGCTGGCGGGAATCATCCGCCTGCACTTCGAGGGCGCGGTGGTGACGACGCTTAGCGACGCGCAAGGCGAGAAAGTGGGGGTAAGGGTACGCGCCGCCGCCGATGAAACCGCCGACATCAATGCCATGCTGAGCCAGCAGATCAAGCTGCCGCAGGGCGGCACGATGGCTCTGGGATCGCTGTTCCTGGTGCAGACCGAGCCCGGCATGGGGGCGATCAGGCATTACAATTTCCGCCGCGCCATCTCGCTGCAGGCCAGCCTGGACAAGAGCCTGCTCGACACCGCGCAAGCCAACGAACGAATCCGCCAGGGATGGGCGAGAATCCAACACGAACATCCCGGAATTGAGCTCGACTTCGCCGGCGAACTCGATGACATCCGCGAAAGCGTCAACGCACTGCTTGGATTGTTCCTGCTCGGGGTGGGCCTGATCTTGCTGATTCTCGGCGCGCAGTTCCGCAGCTACTGGAAGCCGCTGCTGGTGCTGACCGCGGTTCCGATCGGCTTCACCGGCATGGTCCTCGGGCTTTGGGTGACCGGCCATCCGATCAGCATCTACACCCTCTATGGCGGCGTGGCCCTGGCGGGCGTCGCGGTCAACGCGTCCATCGTCATGCTCAGCGCCGCCGACCAGCGCCAGCAGGCAGGAATGAGCGTGCTGCATGCGGCCATCCATGCCGCGCGGCGGCGCGTGGTACCCATCCTCATCACCAGCACCACGACCATTGCAGGCCTGCTGTCGCTGGCCGTCGGACTCGCCGGCGAATCGCTGCTGTGGGGGCCGCTGGCGACCGCGATCATCTGGGGTCTGGCCTTCTCCACCGTGCTGACCCTGTTTTCGATGCCCTTGCTGTACGTCGTGCTGTCGGGCTGGCTGATCCCCCTATGCCAACGCTTCCGCCGTTGCCTGCCGGAAACGGTCGAGAGTCCGACTTAAGGGAACGCCTCAGGATTCGATTGCGGCGCTCAGGCTCGCCTCGATCGAGGTGATCGCAAACAGACGGTCGATGTTGGGATGCTTGCCGGGATGGGCGTGCGCGTCTTCGGTGTGTTCGGCGTAGATCGCCAGCCCTTCGGCCGCCGCAGCCGGCGTGATGCCACCGTGCTTCTCGGCCAGATGGGCATAGACGCGAAACGATCCGGCGGTGCCGGGAGCATTGGCGATCGTCGCCACCTCGACCCCGGCAGAGTCGGTCAGCACCAGCTTCCCGCCGGCAAATTCGGGCAGGGTTTTCAGGGTCTCGGCGAAGGTCATTTCAGCGTTTTTCCTCCACCAAGGACACGAAGCTCACGAAGACATAAACCGGTGTTCTTCGTGTTGCTTCATGTCCTGCGTGGATACAAAGAGCTTCAAGCCGTCTTGTCAGTCGGGCCGGTATTGCGCAGGCGGATGTGCAGCTCGCGCAGCTGCTTTTCGTCGACCACGTTGGGCGCGTTGGTCATCAGGCAGGAGGCGCGCTGGGTCTTGGGGAAGGCAATGACGTCGCGGATCGATTCGGCGCCGGTCATCAGCGTCACCAGGCGATCCAGACCGAACGCCAAGCCGCCATGCGGCGGGGCGCCGTACTGCAGGGCATCGAGGAGGAAGCCGAACTTGCCGCGGCGCTCTTCCTCGCCGATGTTCAAGGCGGTGAACACCTTCTCCTGCACGTTCTCGCGGTGGATACGCACCGAGCCGCCGCCGACTTCCCAGCCGTTCAGCACCATGTCGTAGGCCTTCGACAGGCAGCGGCCGGGATCGGTCGCGAGCCAGTCCTCGTGGCCATCCTTCGGCGCGGTGAAGGGGTGATGCAGCGCGTCCCAGCGATTCTCGTCCTCATTGAACTCGAACATGGGAAAATCGATCACCCACAGCGGCGCCCAGGCGCGGCCATCGAGATAGCCTTTTTCGTGGCCGACCTTGGCGCGCAGGGCGCCGAGCGCATCGTTCACCACCTTGGCCTTGTCAGCACCGAAGAAGAGGAGGTCGCCGTCCGCCGCTCCGGTGCGATCGAGGATTTCGGCGAGCGCGGCGTCGTGCAGGTTCTTGACGATGGGGCTTTGCAGGCCGTCGCGGCCTTTGGCCTTTTCGTTGACCTTGATCCAAGCCAGGCCCCTGGCACCGTAGATCTTGACGAACTCGGTGTAGCCGTCGATCTCGCCACGCGAGAATTCTCCGCCACGCGGCACGCGCAGCGCGGCAACCCGGCCGTTGGCGGCGTTGGCCGGGCCTGAGAACACCTTGAAGTCGACATCCTTCATGACATCGGTGAGCTCGGTGATTTCAAGCGTCACGCGCATGTCGGGCTTGTCCGAGCCATACTTGTTCATCGCCTCGGCATACGTCATGCGCGGGAAGGGGTTGGGCAGTTCGATGTCCTGGGCGCGCTTCATCATGTCGCGGATCATGCCCTCGACCAGGTTCATGATCTCCTCCTCGCCCATGAACGAGGTTTCCAGGTCGACCTGGGTGAACTCGGGCTGGCGGTCGGCACGCAGATCCTCGTCGCGGAAGCATTTGGTGATCTGGAAGTAGCGGTCGTAACCCGCCACCATCAGCAGTTGCTTGAACAGCTGCGGCGACTGCGGCAGCGCGTAGAACATGCCGTCGTGCACCCGCGACGGCACCAGGTAATCGCGCGCACCTTCCGGGGTTGAGCGGGTCAGCATCGGCGTCTCGACTTCGAGGAAGCCGTGCGCGTCGAGGTAGTCGCGCATGATCTTGGAGACGCGGTAGCGCAGCCGCATGTTCTTCTGCATCGGCTCGCGGCGCAGGTCGAGATAGCGATACTGCAGGCGGATGTTCTCGTTGATGGTGTCGTCGTCGATCTGGAACGGCGGCGTCAGCGAAGGATTCAGCACCTCCAGCTTCTTGGTCAGCAGTTCGACCATGCCGGTCGCCATGTTGGGGTTTTCGGTGCCGGCGGGACGCGGCCGCACCAGTCCCTCGATCTTCAGCACGAATTCGGAGCGCACCTCCTCGGCCAGCTTGAATGCCTCCGGCGTGTCGGGATCGATCACCACCTGCATCATACCCTCGCGGTCGCGCAGGTCGATGAAGATCACGCCACCATGGTCGCGCCGGCGGTGCGCCCAGCCGCACAGGGTGACGCTGTTGCCGATGTCGGCGGCGGTGACGGCGCCGCAGTAATGAGTACGCATGGTTTTTCCTATTGAATGCCGGGTCGCGCTTCACTCGAAGCGACGCCCATCGAGACGATGTATTTCAGTGCGCGGTCGACCGACATGTTCATTTCGACGACCTCGCTCTTTTTCACATAAAAATAGAATCCGTTGACCGGGCTCGGCGTGGTGGGAATGAACACCGCGACATGCTCTTCCGGCAGCAAGCGCTTCACCTCGTCCGGCACATTGGTCTGGAAGGCCAGTGACCACGCCTGCGGATGGGGATAGCGCACCAGCAGGACTTTTCTGAAAGCGTGGCCATTGCCGGCGAGGAGGGTGTCGGATACCTGCTTGACGCTGCCGTAGATGGTCTTCACCACCGGGATGCGGATCAGCTGCCGCTCCCAGAAATCGATGATTTTCTGGCCGAAGAAATTGGCGCCGAACACTCCGGTGAGCACAATCACCACCAGGGTCAGGATCACGCCCAGACCGGGGATGCGCATACCCAGCCAGGCCTCGGGCTGCCAGCTGGCAGGCAGCACCGTCAAGCTCTGGTCCATGGTGCCGATCAGCAGATCGAGCACCCACAGGGTGATCCCCAGCGGCACCCAGATCAGCAGGCCGGTGATGAAATAACGCTTCATTCGTGCGGTTTTTCAGAAACAAAGAAGCGGACGGCTCGCACCGCCCGCTTCCCGGTTGGCTTCGACCCTGTCAGTTACATGCCGGACAGGCGCCGGTACCGCAGGCAGGCGATGGCGCCTCGGATTTGGGCTCGGCCGGCTTGCTGCCGCCGCCCTTGAAATCAGTGGCGTACCAGCCGGTTCCCTTCAGCGCAAAGCCGGCTGCGGTAATCTGCTTGGCGTAATCGGCCTTGCCGCATGACGGACAGACGGTCAGGGGCGAGTCGGACACTTTTTGCATCTCGTCCTGGGCAAAGCCGCAGGAAGTACATTTGTAGGCATAGATCGGCATAATTCGCTCCGATAAATCAAGAAGTTGCGCAATTATACCCGCAAGGGCACAAAACCCAATCTGGCGACAAGCCGGCGGGTTTCAAGGGCTCCACCCGCTACCAGGCCATGCTAAGGCTGCCGTAAACCCGCCGGCCGAAGATATTCGTATCGCGGAACTCGGTGTAATCGTCAAGCAGGTTCTGTCCCACCACCGCGGCCTCCAGATCGTTCCCCTGCCAGTTCCAGCGCCGCGCCAGGCGTACGTCGACCCGAGTGAACCCCTCGGTAAAGTCGCCGTCTTCCAGCCATTTCAGGTCACCTGACCCCTGTACCATCAGACTGCTTTCCCAGCCGCCGCCCGGAAGGTAGCGCGCGAGCAAACCCCAGCTGTTGCGGGGTGCGCTCTGGGGAATATCCTTGCCTACGTTGATTTCCGGAAAATCGGATGACAGAAGCACGTGGGCAAAATACGCGCTCATGTCGAATGCCGGCAGCGGCCGCCAGCGCAGCTGGATTTCGCCCCCGCGCGAATGGATGCTGCCACGGTTGGCATACTGGAATTCCTTCGTTCTGATGGCGTCCGGGTAGACATCGACGGCGGCATCGCCGATGAAATCGTCGATGTCGTCGTCGAACAGGCGCACATCCATCTCCAGCCGCGCTGTGGGCCACTGTCCCAGATAGCCGATCTCTCGCGACAGGATGCGCTCGGGGTCGAGCCCGTCGGAAGGTACATTGTCGACGTCGACCACTGCGCCGGACTGATTGAGGAGCACCGCGAAGCCGCTTTCCTCGAAGAAGGTGGGCGAACGGTAGGCGCGCGACATCCCCAGGCGAACAACGTGGCCGGGAGCCAGGGTGACATTGGCGGCCACGCGCGGCGATATGTCCGTGCCGGTGAAGTAGTGGTGCTCCATCAGCGCCCCGCCATTAAGTATCACGCGTTCGTGCGCGCGCCACTCGATGTTGCCGTGCACACGCCAGACATTGCCGCTCTGGGTTCCGCTGGCATAGTAGTTTTCAGGGCTCTTGACCGACTCGTGCCACAGTTCGCCGCCCCACACCCCGCGCAGATCCGGGGACCATCGCTCGTTGACCACCAGATCGAGGCTGGTTCGCCGCTGGAACAGGTACTGATCCACATCGACGACACCGATGCCCAGCGCGGAAAAATCGGCTTCCTGGTTGGCATCGAAACGGTTTTGCGAATGATAGAACTGCACCTTCCACTCGCGCCGGTCCGACTCCACCTGGTGATAGGAAAGCTGCAAATACTGCGCGCGCGCATCCTGTTCGGTCGGCTCCAGCAACGAATCCAGACTGGAGGTGCTCTTCCCGCTATCCCAGTTTCCCTGCGACAGGCCGAATTGCGCCGTCACATCCGCATCCGGCGCAAGCTGCCAGTCGACGCGACCGTTGACGAAATAGGTCTGGCTCGCCTCGAAGAACTGCCCCTCCTCGGTATCCTGCTCGAAACGGTCGCGCTGCTGCGCCGAGGCGGTAAGCCGGTAGCGCACCACATCGTCACCGCCGCCGTGGCGCACCGTCAGACCTCGCATGTCCTTGTCGCCGACCTGCATCGAGACGAACTCGCCCGGCACCTGCGCCGCCGTCTTGGTGATGATGTTGATTACCGCGGCAAAGGCGTTGGCACCATAGACCACGGCATCGGGGCCGCGCACGACTTCAATGCGCTCGATATCGTCGATGGCCAGCGGCAGGTCGGACCAGTACACCGCACCATTGTGCGGGCTGTAAATCGAACGGCCGTCGACCCTTACCTGAAAGCGGCGAGAAAATCCATCGCCCAGGCCATGATAGGCCGCCGTCCAGGTGTTGAAATTGGTGTACGCGACGCTGAAACCCGGCACCAGCCGCAGCAAATCGGGAATGTCACGGAATCCGGACGCGCGGATCATGTCTTGGTCGATGATCGTGACCGCCGCCGGAGCCTCGTTCAGTGGCTGGGAAAGCCTGGAGACGGACAACACCACCGGCATTTCGTCCAGAAAATCGGATTCGGTCAAGGCGGCCTGGCACACCCCGCCACTTGTCAGCAGCGACGCCCCCAGCAGCACGGATAGTGTTTGTTTTCTTGTACCCAACCGCCCCAATGCCGATGCCCGTCAAGCACCGGACCTTCCCCTGTTGATCAAACCGGATCGGGCAACCCGAAACCCTGACGGCCATGCCGTCCGCATACGAAGGTACTGGAGCTTGCTCAGAACGGAATATCGTCGTCCATGTCATCGAACCCGCTTCCACCCGACTGCTTGGCCGGGGCACCGGCGCCCCTGGCGGGCTGGCTGCGCGGCGCACTCTCCATCGGCGCATCATAATCGGCGCTGCCGCCCGAACTTCTGCCGCCCAGCATCTGCATGCGGTCGCCACGAATCTCCGTGGTGTAGCGCTCGTTGCCGTCCTTGTCCTGCCACTTGCGCGTGCGCAGACTGCCCTCGACATAGATCTGGCTGCCCTTCTTCAGGTACTGGCCGCAGACTTCGGCGGTCTTGCCGAAAAAGGCGACGCGGTGCCATTCGGTCGCCTCCTGCATTTCGCCGCTCTTGTCCTTGTATTTTTCAGTGGTGGCGATGGCCAGGTTGGCCACGGCATCACCGCTGGGCAGATAGCGCATCTCGGGATCGCGCCCGAGGTTGCCGACCAGAATCACTTTGTTGACCGATGCCATGCTGCTCCCCTAATCAATATGAATAATCACGCGGCAATTCTAACAGCCGGACTCAGTCTGCCGTCTGCAGAATGAGCCGTGCGCCGTCCTCATCCCAGCCCTTGATGCTGACCTTGAGCATGGCCACGCCCTCCTCGCCCAGCACGGTCGCCTCGACCACGCCGGCGAGGCCTGCAAGCTGCGCCTTCAGCAGCGCCGCCTGATCGGGCGGCATCATGCTGACCCGGAACATGCGGGTCTTGATCGCGGGCGGCGCCTGCATCGACAGGCTGGCCAGCAGCCACGCCGCCATCATCACCACACAGAAGACGAAGACCGAGGCAAAGCCGTGATGCTGCGCCAGCCAGCCGCCGAACACCCCGCCAAAAAAAAGCCCGAATGCCTGTGCCGTGTTGTAAACCCCCATCGCCGTACCTTTGGCCGAGGCTGGCGCCATCTTGGAAATAAGCGAGGGCAGGCTGGCCTCGAGGACGTTGAAAGCCACGAAGTAGAAAAACAGTGCCCAGACGATGCCCCAGAAATGCTCGATTCCCAGCGCCAGCCCGAGCTGGGCCAGCAGCATCAGGGCAACCGCGGCAACAAAAACCGGCTTCAGCTTGCCGTACTTCTCGCCATAGATGATGGCCGGCACCATCAGCACGAAGGAGCCCAGCAGCACCGGCAGATACACCGCCCAGTGATCGTCTGCGTCGAGACCGCTGTCCAGCAGTGCCACCGGCACCACCACGAACATCGCCATCTGCGCTGCGTGCAGAGCAAAAATGCCGAAATCAAGCCGCGCCAGCTGGCCGTTTTTCAGAACATCGACCAGCTTCGCCGGATTGGCCTGGGCGTCGGCATGGAAATGACTTGCACCCGGCTCCGGCACCCATTTGAGGACCACCCAGATCGCTGACAGGGCCAACACCCCGGTCAAGGCGAATATTCCCGGCACGCCGATGACGCGGTTGAGCGCCGGCCCCGCCACCAGCGAGACGGCGAAGGCGATGCCGATGGTCGAGCCGACCGTGGCCATCGCTTTGGTGCGATGTTCCTCGCGGGTGAGGTCGGCGAGCAGCGCGGTGACCGCGGCTGAAATCGCCCCCGCGCCCTGCAGCGCACGCCCGGCGATGGTCCAGTAGATGTCGGTCGCCAGTGCGGCGAGCAGGCTGCCGGCCGCGAAAACGACAAGGCCGAAAATGATGACCTTCTTGCGGCCGATGCGGTCGGAGGCCATGCCGAACGGAATCATCAGCGCGGCCTGGCTCAGGCCATAGACGCCGAGGGCAAGGCCGACCAGGGTGTGGTTGTCGCCGCCGGGAAGGTGTTCGGCATAGATTGCGAACACCGGCAGGATCAGGAACATGCCCAGCATGCGCAATCCGAAAATCGCTGCCAGGCCAGAAGCGGCGCGCTTCTCGGACCCGGTCATTTTCTCGGACAGTTCGATCTGGGACACGGCGGGGATTACGGCGAATTCTCGAAGTCGGCTATATTATCAGGTTGCCAGACACCCCCGCTGTACTCATGGAATTCATCCGCATTCGTGGCGCCCGCACCCACAACCTGAAGAACGTCAACCTCGACCTGCCGCGCAACAAGCTCGTGGTGATCACCGGTCTGTCGGGTTCGGGCAAGTCCTCTCTGGCGTTCGACACTCTGTATGCCGAAGGCCAGCGGCGCTATGTCGAGTCGCTGTCGGCCTACGCGCGGCAATTCCTGCAGCTGATGGAAAAACCCGACGTCGACCTGATCGAGGGCTTGAGCCCGGCGATCTCCATCGAACAGAAGGCCACCAGCCACAACCCGCGCTCGACCGTCGGCACCGTCACCGAAATCCACGACTACCTGCGCCTGCTGTACGCGCGGGTCGGCGACCCCCAATGCCCGGAGCATCACATCACCCTGGCCGCGCAGACGGTGTCGCAGATGGTCGACGCGGTGCTGGCGCTGCAGGAGGAGACCAAGCTGATGATCCTCGCCCCCCTCGTGGTGGGGCGCAAGGGCGAGAACCTCGAACTCTTCGCCGAACTGCGGGCGCAGGGCTTCGTGCGGGTGCGGGTCGACGGCAAGGTGCACGAAATCGACGCCGTGCCCAAGCTCGACAAGAACAGGAAGCACACCATCGAGGTCGTGGTCGACCGCCTGAAAGTCCGCCTGGATGCCAAGCAGCGCCTCGCCGAAAGCTTCGAGACCGCGCTGCGCCACGCCGACGGCCGCGCGCTGGCGGTGGAAATGGAAACCGGCGAGGAGCACCTGTTTTCCGCCAAATTCGCCTGCCCGGTCTGCAGCTACGCGCTGCCCGAACTGGAGCCGCGCCTGTTCTCGTTCAACAACCCGATGGGTGCCTGCCCGCAGTGCGATGGCCTCGGCCAGATCACCTTCTTCGACCCGGCGCGGGTGGTGGCCTTCCCGCACCTGTCACTGGCCTCCGGCGCGATCAAGGGCTGGGACAAGCGCAACCAGTTTTTCTTCATGTTGCTGCAAAGCCTGGCGATGCATTACGGCTTCGACCTCGACACGCCCTACGAAGACCTGCCCGGACGCATCCAGGACATCATTCTCCACGGCAGCGGCAAGGAGCCGATCGCCTTCCAGTACCTTGCCCCGCGCGGCGGCTTCACCACGCGCCAGCACCCCTTCGAGGGCGTGCTCGCCAACATGGAACGGCGCTACCGCGAATCCGACTCGATCGCGGTTCGCGAGGAGCTGGCGAAATACCAGAACAACAAGCCCTGCCCGGCCTGCAGCGGCACGCGCCTGCGCCTGGAGGCGCGCCACGTGATGGTCGGCGGTCTGCCGCTGTTTGAAGTCAGCGCGATGCCGCTGAAGCAGGCGCTGGCGTTCTTCCAGAATCTCCACATCGAGGGCCACCGTGCCCAGGTGGCCGACAAGATCGTCAAGGAAATCATCGCCCGCGTCGGCTTCCTCAACAATGTCGGGCTCGATTACCTGTCGCTCGACCGATCCGCCGACACCCTCTCGGGCGGCGAGTCGCAGCGCATCCGTCTTGCAAGCCAAATCGGCTCGGGCCTGACCGGCGTGATGTACGTGCTCGACGAACCCTCGATCGGCCTGCACCAGCGCGACAATGACCGCCTGCTGGCGACGCTGAAGCATTTGCGCGACATCGGCAACTCGGTGCTGGTGGTCGAGCACGACGAGGATGCCATCCGTGCCGCCGACTACGTCGTCGACATGGGGCCCGGCGCCGGCGTGCACGGCGGTGAGGTGGTGGCCGAAGGCACACCCGAGGAAATCCGCCTCGCCGAGAAGTCGCTGACCGGGCAATACCTGTCCGGGCGGCGCCGCATCGCCATCCCGAAAAAGCGCCGCCAGCCCGACCCCGAGCGCCAGCTGGTGCTGACGGGGGCGAGCGGAAACAACCTGAAAAGCGTCACCCTGACGCTGCCGGTCGGTCTGCTCGTCTGCGTCACCGGGGTGTCGGGCTCGGGCAAGTCGACGCTGATCAACGACACCCTGTATGCCGCGGTCGCGCGCCATCTTTACGGCTCGTCGACCGAGCCCGCGCCGCACGGCGAGATCCACGGACTGGAATTCTTCGACAAGGTGATCAACGTCGACCAGTCACCGATCGGCCGGACTCCGCGCTCCAATCCCGCCACCTATACCGGCCTCTTCACCCCCATCCGCGAACTTTTCGCCGGGGTGCCCGAGTCACGCGCCCGCGGCTACGGACCGGGACGGTTCAGCTTCAACGTCAAGGGCGGCCGCTGCGAGGCCTGCCAGGGCGACGGCGTGGTCAAGGTCGAGATGCACTTCCTGCCCGATATCTACGTGCCCTGCGACGTTTGCCATGGCGCGCGCTACAACCGCGAGACGCTGGAAATCCTGTACAAGGGCAAGACCATCCGCGACGTACTGGAAATGACGGTGGAAGATGCCGCCGAATTCTTCGATGCCGTGCCGCTAGTGAAGAAAAAGCTCACCACCCTGACCGACGTCGGCCTCGGCTACATCCGCCTCGGCCAGTCCGCCACCACGCTGTCGGGCGGCGAGGCGCAGCGCGTCAAGTTGTCGCTCGAACTGTCCAAGCGCGATACCGGCCGTACCCTCTACATCCTCGACGAGCCCACCACCGGCCTGCACTTCGCCGATATCGACCTGTTGTTGAAGGTACTGCAGCGCCTCTCCGAGGCCGGCAACAGTGTGGTCGTCATCGAGCACAACCTCGACGTCATCAAGACCGCCGACTGGCTCATCGACCTTGGCCCCGAGGGGGGTGCTGGCGGCGGCCTGATCCTCGCCGAGGGCAGCCCCGAGGCCGTCGCGGCCAATCCTGCCAGCCACACCGGGCGCTATCTGCAACCGGTATTGTCGCGGCGCTGAAGCATGGCTGAGCCGGTTCGCCTGTCCAAGCTGATGTCCGAGCGCGGGCTATGCTCGCGCCGCGAGGCCGACAGCTACATCGAGCGCGGCCTGGTGTTCGTCGACGGCCGTCGGGTGAGCGAACTCGGCACCAAGGTCGATCCCGGCTGTGTGATTCGCCTCGACACGCAGGCCAGTGCACAGCAGCAACAGCGCGTCACCATCCTGCTGAACAAGCCGGTCGGCTATGTGTCGGGCCAGCCGGAGCCCGGCTATCAACCCGCCGTGGTACTGGTCCGCCCCGATACCCAGTGGCAGGACGGGCGGGCAAGCCAGGTCTTTCATCCGTCCCACCTGAAAGGCCTGGCTCCGGCCGGAAGGCTCGATATCGACTCGACCGGCTTGCTAGTGCTGACCCAGGATGGACGCATCGCCAAGCAGCTGATCGGCGACGTTTCCGACGTCGAGAAGGAATACCTGGTGCGGGTGCAGGGGGCGGCTGGACGACAAGGGCCTCGCCCTGCTCAATCACGGGCTGTCGCTCGACGACCGCAAGCTGCGCCCGGCGAAAGTGAGCTGGCAGAACGCCGACCAGCTGCGGTTCATCCTGAAGGAAGGCCGCAAGCGCCAGATCCGTCGCATGTGCGAGCTGGTCGGGCTGAAAGTGCTGGGTCTCAAGCGTGTGCGCATCGGCCGCGTAAGGCTGGGTGACCTGCCGCTGGGACAATGGCGTTATCTGCGCGACGACGAGGCATTCTGACCCGCAGCATCGTCCATTCTGGTCCGCGCCGGCGGCCGAACGCTTGTCGTGTCGGCATTTTGCGTTTACTAATATAGAAGTGGGTTGCCAAACCCGCTTTCCTTTTCCACTCACCCCAGGGAGGTCCCATGCAATCCAAACTTCTCGTCGCACTGTTCGCCGCCCTCGCACTGACCGCCTGCCAAAAGGCTGAAAAAGCCGCCGCCCCCGCCATGGAAGAAGGCAAGGAAGCTGCCGACGCAGCTGCGGATTCGGCCGCCGACGCTGCAGGTTCTGCTGCCGATGCAGCCGGCGCCGCTGCCGAA
>JBGSTQ010000135.1:0-6716 GCA_041736375.1 Thiobacillaceae bacterium | reverse complement strand
GGAAGGCCGCCACCAGGCTGTGCGGCAGACGGGTAATGAAGCCGACCGTATCCGACAGCACGACCTCGAGGTAGCGTCCGGAATCCGCGGTTTCCGATCCCGCCTCAGCCGCGCCGGAGCCCGTTGCCGGCAGATGGATCTTGCGCGTGGTGGTATCCAGGGTGGCGAACAACTGATCGGCGGCATACGCCTTGGCGCGGGTCAGCGCATTGAACAGGGTCGACTTGCCGGCGTTGGTATATCCCACCAGGGCGACCGACAGCACCTGCTGGCGATCGCGCGCACGGCGCTGGGTACGGCGCTGCTTCTGCAGTTTGGCGAGGCGCTCGCGCAGCGCCTTGACGCGCACCCCGATGAGCCGACGGTCGGTTTCAAGCTGCTTCTCGCCGGGACCGCGCATGCCGACGCCGCCGCGCTGGCGCTCGAGGTGGGTCCAGCCACGAACCAGACGGGTGGACAGGTGCTGCAATTGCGCCAGTTCCACCTGCAGCTTGCCCTCGGCACTCTGGGCACGACGGGCAAAAATATCCAGAATCAGACTGACCCGGTCGATCACGCGGCATTGCAGACGGCGCTCGAGATTGCGCTCCTGCGCGGGCGAAAGCTCGTGATTGAAAATAACCACCTCTGCCCCGGTCGCCAGAACCAGGGCAGCGATTTCATCCGCCTTGCCGCTGCCAACAAACAGCGCCGCATCCGGCCTGCTGCGTTTTCCCTGCACTTCGCCGAGGACTTCCAGCCCCGCGCCCTGTGCCAGCAAGCGCAGTTCGCTCACGCTTTCAACGTAGTCGGGGGCGCCGAAATCGAGCGCGACCAGAATGACGCGCTCGCCACCCTCGTGCCGCTCAAACATCAGGCTGCTCCCGGCTTTCGCCCGGTATGGCTGCATGGGGCAAACGCCCCTCGGCAGTTGGCGATGTGACAAGTCGACAAAGGGACATATTCACGATGAGGTGGGATAAAAGGCAGGGGAAGCGGGATTGCGGCCAGGCATACGTGGAATGAGCCCATTCCCGCGTTCGTCTTGGGCTGTCATTCTAGTTCATCCCAGCTGCGGACGCCCGAAATGCCAGCCCTGCCCGTAGTCCACCCCCATGTCGGCGAGAATACGTGCCGTCTCCGCATCCTCGACATGCTCGGCCACGGTGCGTACGCCTTCCTTGCGGGCGAAGCTCGCCAGGCTCTCGACGATACCCGCCACCTTGCGGTCATGGCGCATGTGTGTCACCAGCCAGCCCTCGATTTTCAGGAAACTGACCGGCAGGTGCGCCAGGTACAGATAGGACGAATAGCCGCTGCCGAAATCGTCCAGCGCCAGCCTGAAGCCGAAGTCGATGAAAGGCTGCAGGTCGGCGCGCAATTTGTCCAGGCTGACGATGCGCTGCCGCTCGGTCAGTTCCAGCACGACGGGTTTGATCGGCCCAAGCGTAACGCCGCAGCTATGGCAATAACTCACGGCGTTTCCGAGCATCTCGTCGACCAGGTCGCGGCGTGCCAGAAACTGCGGCGACACGTTCACAAAATGTGAGAAGTCGGGTGCCCCGCCCTCCGCCATGCGTACGGCACAGCGCTGCATCACGTTGCGGATCACCTGCCGGTCGACTTCCGCCATCAGTCCCAGGCCTTCGGCCATGTCGACAAAATCCTTGGCCTCGACGATGTCGCCGTTCGCCGTCTCGATACGCGCCAGCGCCTCGTCCGCGATCGCTAGTCCGGTCTGCAAATCGACGATCACCTGCGACGCATACCTGACCCGGTCATCGACCAGCGCCTGACGCAGCAGGGCGCTATTCCAGGGCACACTGGTCGGGGTCGCCACCCTGACCCGGTCGCGGCCGTCGGCTTTGGCGCGATACAGGGCATGGTCGATTTTTTCCAGCATGGGCTCGCTATCGAGGGCGCCGAAGGCCGCCACTCCGGCCGAGAAACTCAGCGAGATGGCGCCCACGCTGGTCTGAATCGGCGTCGAGCGAGTCTGGCTGGCCAGGCGCTCCATGATGCTGGCGGCCTCCTCTCCCGTGCTGCCATGCAGTACGAACAAAAACTCCTCTCCGCCCCAACGCGCCACCCAGTCACCTTCCCGGAGGCCTGACTCGAAACGGCGCGCCATGGCCTTGAGCACTTCGTCGCCCACGGCATGCCCGTAGCGGTCGTTGACCGACTTGAAATGATCCAGATCGACCAGGGCCAGCGCAAAGCCTGACCCGTCACGGGGGATCCGCGCCTTTTCCATCTGCAGACGCTCCTCCGAAGCACGCCGGTTCGGCAGGCCGGTCAGCGGATCGGTCAAGGCGATGCGTTCGAGCAGATCCCTTTGTGCGGACTGGTACAAGGCATTGCCGAGCCAGTCTGCGATCAGTTCCATGTAGGCAATATCCACCGCATCGGGGGGAGGCTCGCTGCGGCGACGCAAAAAAGCCAGCACCCAGTGGCTCTCGTCACCGACGGCCACCGGCAGGCCGGAATAGGTTCGCAAGCCCAACTCGGTCACCACCGGATGCCTGGCATACTGGGGATGCGCGCTGAGGTCTGCAATGTGGGCGGCTTCGCGGGTGAGATAGACGTCATGGCACAACACCGTTTCCACCATCAGCACGGTGCCTTCCGGAAACAGCCCCAGCGGGTCGCTGACGTAACGCGCGGTGTAGTGCTCACCAAACTCGCCCAGCACCACCAGTTCCATGTCCAGCACGCCCGCCGCCATCGACAGCATGGCGCGTATGCGTTCGGCGTCGGACAGGCCGCGCTGCACGGACAACTTCCACAAGGCATTCAGGCGATCAACGTGGGTATCATCGCCGGCAAGCGGTACGTTCGGATTGGATTCGTCGGCTAGCAGCATGGTCACTGTCGCAGCGTGTCAATATCTTGTCATTCTAACCTTGCCAGGATTGCTACAACTCCACCGCGCGCAGCCGCTCGGCTGCCTGTTCCGGGTTGATGGTGTTGACGAACAGCCCCGACCCCAGTTCGAAGCCGGTGGGGATCGAGGTTCGGGGACAGATTTCCAGATGCCAGTGATAGCTCGGTGCGTGGGCAGCGCGTTGGGCGTCGTGTGGCACCGAGTGCAGGAAGAAGTTGTACTGCGCGCCGCCGATGACCGCGTCGAGGCGGGCCATGGTGCGCTTCATCACCCGCGCCAGATCCGCCAGGTCCTCGCCGCGCACGTCGAGAAAATCGGCCTGGTGCGTCAGCGGCAGAATATGAACTTCCCACTCGTAGCGGCTGGCGAATGGCTTGATGGCGATGAACTTCTCACCGCGCTCGACCACGTACTGGCCGACGTTGATCTTGCGCCGCACGGCGCCGGAGGCGCGGTCGTAGATCGTCGCCTCGAAGGTCAGCGCCTCGTCGATGAGGGCGCAGAAGATGCAGTGATGATGCTTGGCGAAATGCGCCGCGCTGTTACGCACCTCGGCCTCGACGTTTTCCGGCACCACCGGCATGGCGATCACCTGGCTGTGGGTATGCGGGATCGATGCCCCCGCCGCCGGGCCAAAGTTCTTGAAAATGAGCACATATTTCAGCCGCTCGTCCGACTCGAACAACTGTCGCATGCGCGTCTGGTAGACGCCAAACAGCGCAGCCAGATGGCTTTCCGCCATTTCATGCACGGCGATGCCATGCTCATGGTGATCGATGATGACCTCGTGCCGCCCGTAGCCGTCGATGGTCTGCTGCAGGCCGAAGTTGAAGCCGGCCTGCTCGCGGTCGTCGCCCAATACCGGATAGAGGTTTTCCACCATGCGGATCTGCCAGTCGCCCTCGGGCGGCCAGCTCAGGATCAGCGGCGGTGTCTTGTGCTCGTTGCCGCGGCAGAACGGGCAGGTCTCGACATGCTTGCGGGTATCGCGCGGCGCCAGTTCCTCGGCTTTCTTCGGCCGCATGCTGCGTGCGGTGGCGACCAGCACCGATTCGCTCGGCACGATCGGATTGATGCGGATTTCTCGGACTTCGTTCTGCTCGGACATGGCTCCTCCTCAACCGCGAAAGCTTAAAGCACCGGGGCTGGACCGTTTGCTCAATCTTCTTATGGGCCCACTCGTGCTTTTTATCCCGTGCTGACCCCAGGGGCTTGCGTTGACGGAAGCACTCACCCCGACCACAATGAAAGCTTCTTTGCAGCACGCCGGAGCCTCCCATGGACATCGAAAAAGCCCTCAACGACGAACAGCGCATCATGCGCATGATGCGCAAGACCCTGACCTCCATCGTCCGCGACACCGCGCCGCGCGACGGCAACCCCAGCCCGCTGACCGAAGCCACCGTGCTGGGGATAAAGGACTGCCTGGTGGTGATTTCAAACCGCGAAGCCGAAATTGCGCAGATCCTCAACCCAAGTCGCAACGAGCGCCCGCGTTATGTCGACGAACCGCCGAAGTCGCACGTCGTCAACATCAGCGGCATCCCGAAGAAAACCCACTGAGCCGCTGCACGCCATGCCCCAGGTCACCAGCCTTTTCACCGACGTCGAAGCCGGGGTCGTCGGCACCTCAGCGGTGGTGGTCTATTCCCCCTCGGGCAAAAGCCGCAAGCGCTTCCCCGAGGGCGTGGTCGAAGTCTACGCCAGCGAAGCCGACGCGCTGGCGCACGCGGATCCCGCCAAAAACCGCCACGCCGCCCTTGCCAGCGGCCCCTCGCGTTCGTCCGAGGGCTTCAAGCTGTTCTATCTGATTCGCTGGCTGGACTAAGCCCGGACCGGGCCGTTCCGATCGGGCGACGCTCGCCCCGCTAGTTCATTTTGCGCCATACACTCGCCGGCGGATGCGTTTCTCGCGTCGTGCCCGGTTCGCTTCGCTTTCGCTGAGCGGCTTGTGCACCTTGCCTTCGTAGGGATTGCTGCCACCCTTCACCTGGATGCGCAGCGGCGTGCCATGCAGGTTGAAGACCTTGCGGAAGGAGTTTTCCAGATAGCGCTTGTAGTCGGCCTGCAGGCCTTCAAGCGCGTTGCCGTGGATGATGATGATCGGCGGATTCTTGCCGCCCTGGTGGGCATAGCGCGGTTTGGGGCGATGCAGACCGGTCTTCGGCGGAGCGTGCTGCTCGACCGCGGCGATCAGCACGCGGGTGAGCTTAGGCGTCGGCATGTTGATAAAGGCGGCCACATGCGCTGCCTCGACATCCTTCAGCAGGCCATCCAGACCCTTGCCCTTGAGTGCGGAGATGTAATGAAAGCGGGCGAAATCGAGAAAGGCCAGCTTGCGGCCGATGTCGCGCTTGACGGTGTCGCGCTGTTCCTGGTCGAGTCCGTCCCACTTGTTCACCGCCACCACCAGCGCGCGCCCGGTTTCCAGCACGAAGCCGGCGAGATGCGCGTCCTGCTCGGAAACATTCTCGCGCGCGTCGAGCACGATGACCACGACGTTGGCGTCCTCGATCGCCTGCAGGGTCTTGATCACGGAAAACTTTTCCACCGTCTCGAACACCTTGCCGCGCCGGCGCACACCGGCGGTGTCGATCAGCGTGTAGCGCTTGCCGTCGCGCTCGAAGTCGACATAGATCGAGTCGCGCGTGGTGCCCGGCTGGTCGAAGGCAATCACCCTCTCCTCGCCGATCAGCGCATTCACCAGCGTGGACTTGCCGACGTTGGGGCGGCCGACAATGGCGATCTTCGGCGTGCCGAAATCATCGTGGGCCTCTTCCTCGACCGGAAACGGCGCCAGCGCCTCGTTCACCAGGTCGCTGATGCCGTCGCCATGCGCGCCTGAAATCGCCAGCGGCTCGCCCAGCCCGAGTTCGTGGAATTCCGCCGTCACCACCGCGCGGTTCATGCCCTCGGTCTTGTTGACAGCGAGAAAAACCGGGCAATGCGCGCGGCGCAGGCGCTCGGCGATGACCTTGTCCTGCGGCGTCAGGCCGCCGCGGCCGTCGACCAGGAAGATGACCGCATCGGCCTCATCGATCGCCTGCAGCGTCTGCCGCGCCATCTCGGCCATGATGCCGTCCTTGGCGACCGGCTCAAGACCGCCGGTATCCACCACCAGATAGGGCTTGTCGCCGATGCGGCCACGGCCGTAATGACGGTCGCGGGTCAGTCCCGGCAGGTCGTGCACCAGCGCGTCGCGGGTGCCGGTGAGGCGGTTGAAGAGGGTGGACTTGCCGACGTTGGGTCGGCCGACCAGAACCAGGGTGGGAAGCATGCGTTATCCAGTTACATCGAGCCGTGACCCGCGCCCGATCCACCAGAGGACAGGCCGGATACGCTCGCAAGTCATTTGAGTTTGAACGCCACGACACTGCCCTTGGTGGTCTGGACGGCGAGGCCGGGGCCGATATCGGACGGCGCAGCGAGCACCGTGCTGTCGACCTTGGCGCGCGCGGCGAAGCTGCCGTCCTCGGCCGACAGCACGTGGACGTAGCCTTCGCCATCGCCGACCACCACCCAGTCGCCGAGCGCCAGCGGCGCGGTGACATCGCGCCGGGAAAGCTTGTCCTGCCGCCACACGGCGCGACCGCTGTCCTTGTCGTAGGCGGTCACGGCATCGCTGTCGTCAGTGACGTAGACATACCTTGCATCCATCGCCAGGCCGCTGTTGCTGGAAGTATCGCGCGTCCACAGCGGCGAACCCTTGCGCAGATCGAAACAGGCCACCCGACCCTGATAGGCCACGGCGCAGACCTGGCGTGCGTCCAGCACCGGGTTGCCCATCACATCGGCAACCCGCTCCAGTTCGGTCGCCCCCCTGGGCACAGCCACCGTGGCTTCCCACAACTGC
>JBGSTQ010000106.1:0-2629 GCA_041736375.1 Thiobacillaceae bacterium | reverse complement strand
ACCAGCGCTTCGTGCGCGACAAGCTCGTCAGCCACGCGTTGAGGGAGGCGTATCGGGACGTGCTGCACCACCAGATGCAGCCGGCATATTGTCTTTTCATCGAGCTGCCGCCCGAGACGGTGGACGTCAACGTGCATCCGGCCAAGACCGAAATCCGCTTCCGCGACAGCCGCGGCGTGCACCAGTTCCTGTTCCATGCAGTCGAGCGCGTGCTCTCCGCACCGGTCGCAGGCGAGCAGCCAGCTGTCGTGCCCATGTCAGCCCAGTCCTGGTCTGTGCCCCAGCAGTCAACGATGCCGCTGCAGGTCAGTGAGGCGATGGCGTTTTATATGCCCTTGGGCCTGGAGTCAGGGGCCAGGGGTGAGGATTCCGCGAACGAGGGGGCGCCTGCGGTGGAAGCGCCGCCGCTCGGCTACGCGCTGGGCCAGCTGCACGGCGTGTACGTGCTGGCGCAAAACGCACAGGGACTGGTCCTGGTGGATATGCATGCCGCCCACGAGCGCGTCGTCTACGAAAAGCTCAAGACCGCACTGGATGCCCGTGCGGTGCCTGCGCAGACCCTGCTGATCCCGGTCAGTCTCGCGGTTGACGCCCGCGACGCGGCGGAAATTCAGCCGCACCTCGACAGTCTGGCCGCGATTGGCTTCGAACTTTCGATCACCTCGCCCACCTCGGTGACGTTGCGGTCCGTGCCTTGGCTGCTGAAAAATGCCGATCCGGTCGAATTGACCCGCGCTCTGCTGCACGAGATTGCCGAGTTCGGCGTCGCCCGACTGCTGGACGAGCGGCGCAACGAACTGCTGGCTACACTGGCCTGCCATGGGGCGGTACGTGCCAACCGTAGTCTCACCCTGCCGGAGATGAACGCGCTGCTGCGCGACATGGAGACGACCGAGCGCGCCGGGCAGTGCAACCACGGTCGCCCCACCTGGTTTCAGGTGAGCCTGAACGAACTCGACGCGATGTTCATGCGCGGCCGTTGAATTTTTTGCGCGCGCTGCCTGATGTATATAAGCTTCCACTGATTGAACAACCCTCTGCCGGATATCCCATGAGCGAACCCAAGACCATCCCCATCCAGGCCGTCAACGAAGCCAGCAACTGTGCCAGCGCCGAGCCCTATGCGCTGATGGTGCTCGGGGATTCCATGCTGCCGGAGTTCGAGGAAGGCGAAATCATCGTCGTCGAGCCCTCAGGACTGGTGCGGGACGGCTCCTATGTCGTCGCCTTCGTCAACGAGGAATACATCTTCCGCCAAGTGGTACAGCACCCGGAGGGCTGGATGCTGAAGCCGCTCAATCCGGTATACCCCAACATTCCGATTGCCGACCTCGAGCCGGTCAAGGGGGTGGTGATCATGAAAAAGCGCCCTGGAAGGCGCAGCGAGCAGAAGCGCTACATATAGAGAGTGATGTGCTTTTCCCGTAACTGCATGAATTTAAATGAATATTGGATTTTGCGTATAAATATAAATAATTGATGCATGCATAAACAAATAAAATTAATTAGTTGACTAAATTAGTATGGTATGTAGAATGTCTCTTGCTGTCTGATTTCAACCATTAACAGGAGAGAAACAATGAGTGGACTGATCGCGAATTTCCCCAACGACGGTGTGGTGACCATTAACCGGGTGATCCTCAAGCCCCAGTACACCGTGGACGATCTGCAGGAGCGCGTCGCTTTCCTGTGCGAGAACGTCAAGACCTACCATTCCGACACCGGCTTCGTCGGCGGCTTTGTCGCCCTGAACTCCGGCATGGTATCGAACGAAGGCTCGACCGTCGGCCAGGCGGTCGAGAGCGAGATGAAGGGCAAGGAAGCCCTCATCGTCACCTTCTGGAACACCTTCGACGACCACGAGAAGTCGCACCGTTCCGATACCTTCCAGCCGCTTTTCCAGCAGGTTCTGGACCTCTGCGAGAACGGCAACGAGGAAATCGCCTACGAAATGCTGTGGTCCGGCAAGGCCTACGGTCCCGAGGAGATCGAGGCCGCACGCAAGGCCAAGGCGCAATACGCCCAGGCTGCCTGAAGGGCGAGGTAACAGCGGAAACGGCGGGGAAACCCGCCGTTTTTTTGTTCCAGGAGGCCTTACGGTCCGCCTGTTCGCTCGACCGGCATCGCGTCGAGGCGGCTCGACGGCGCTGCGGCATAATTGCACATCATGCCCAAGCCAATTTACCCGCCTGCAGTCTTCCTGATGGGGCCTACGGCGTCGGGCAAGACCGCCCTGGCGGTTCACCTGGTCGAATGCCTGCCGCTGGAGATCATCAGCGTCGACTCGGCACTGGTGTATCGCGGGATGGACATCGGCACGGCCAAGCCGGATGCGGACACGCTGGCGCGTGCCCCGCATCATCTGCTGGACATCCGTGAGCCGACCGAAGCCTATTCTGCGGCAGCGTTCTGCGACGATGCCCGGCGGCTGATGGCGGAGATCACCGCGCGCGGCAAGGTGCCCTTGCTGGTCGGCGGCACCATGCTGTATTTCCGCGCCCTGCTGCAGGGACTGGACGATCTGCCCAAGGCCGATCCGGTGCTGCGAAAAGAAATTGAAGCCGAGGCGGCGGCTCGCGGCTGGCCGGCGCTGCACGCCGCGCTGGCGCAGGTGGATCCGCTCACGGCG
>JBGSTQ010000081.1:0-2793 GCA_041736375.1 Thiobacillaceae bacterium | reverse complement strand
CTGCAATTCAAGGACCTGTCGCGCGACGAACTGCTTTATCTGTTCGATCGCACGCGCCTGATCAAGTCGCGCTTCAAGCGTTACCAGCCTTATCACCCGCTGGTCGACCGGACGCTGGCGATGATATTCGAGAAAAGCTCGACGCGTACCCGGCTGAGCTTCGAGGCCGGGATGCACCAGCTCGGCGGTGCGGCGATCTACCTCAACACACGCGATACGCAACTGGGGCGCGGCGAACCGGTGGAGGACGCGGGCGAGGTCATCTCGCGCATGGTCGACATCGTGATGATCCGCACCTTCGAGCAGGACATCATCGAGCGCTTCGCCTCCCACTCCCATGTGCCGGTGATCAACGGGCTCACCAACGAATACCATCCGTGCCAGATCCTGGCCGATATCTTCACCTTCATCGAACATCGTGGCTCGATACAGGGCAAGACGGTGGCCTGGGTCGGCGACTCCAACAACATGTGCAACACCTGGCTACAGGCTGCAGAGGTGCTCGATTTCAACGTGCACGTCTCGACGCCGCCTGGTTATGAAGTCGAACCGGAGCGCGCCAATCTGTACGGCACCGACAATTACGAAAGCTTCGCCGACCCGATGGACGCCTGCCGCGGTGCCGATCTGGTGACCACCGACGTGTGGACCAGCATGGGCTGGGAAGCGGAGAACGACGAGCGGATGAAAGATTTCGCCGACTGGCAGGTTGATGCCGACATGATGGGGGTGGCGAAATCCGATGCCGTCTTCATGCATTGCCTGCCGGCGCACCGTGGCGAAGAGGTCACCGCCGAGGTGATAGACGGCGGGCAATCGTTGGTATGGGACGAGGCCGAAAACCGGCTGCATGTGCAGAAGGCGCTGATGGAATATCTGCTTTTGGGAAAAATTGAATCATGAACATCGCCTACTTCAAGGACATGGATTCGCTCTATGTCGAAATCAGTCCTGAAAACCCCGCGCAGTCATGGGAAGCTCATGAAGGCATCGTGCTCAACCTGTCGGAAGACGGCCGCGTGGTCGGCATCGAAATCGAAAAGGCCAGCCAGGCGACCAACCTCGACATCCTGAAAATAGGCGGCTTTCCCGGCCAGGTCGAAATCATCGACAAAAACACATCCGGTTCCACTCACTGAATTCACACACCATGAGCGACATCAAGAAAGTTGTGCTGGCCTATTCGGGCGGCCTCGATACCTCGGTCATCCTGAAGTGGCTGCAGGATACCTATCAATGCGAGGTGGTGACCTTCACCGCCGACCTCGGGCAGGGAGAGGAACTCGAGCCGGCACGCGCCAAGGCGCTTCAATTCGGCATCAAGCCCGAACAGATTTATATCGACGACCTGCGCGAGGAATTCGTGCGCGACTTCGTCTTCCCGATGTTCCGCGCCAATACCGTGTACGAGGGCGAATACCTGCTCGGCACCTCGATCGCGCGGCCGCTGATCGCCAAGCGCCTGATCGAAATCGTCAATGAGACTGGCGCCGACGCCATCTGCCACGGCGCCACCGGCAAGGGCAACGACCAGGTGCGCTTCGAACTCGGCGCCTATGCGCTGAAGCCCGATGTCAAGGTGATCGCTCCCTGGCGCGAGTGGGACCTGCTGTCGCGCGAAAAACTGCTCGCCTACGCCGAGACCCATGGCATCCCGGTGGACATGAAGCACAAGGCCGGCGGCAGCCCGTATTCGATGGACGCCAATCTCCTGCATATCTCCTACGAAGGGCGTCATCTGGAGGATCCCAACGCCGAGGCCGAGGAGGACATGTGGCGCTGGACCGTGTCGCCGGAAAAGGCGCCGGATGCCCCCGAATACCTGACCCTAGATTATGTACGGGGCGACGTGGTGGCCATCGACGGTCAGGCCATGAAGGCACACGAAGTGCTGGCGAAGCTGAACGAACTCGGCGGCAGACACGGCATCGGTCGACTCGATCTGGTGGAAAACCGCTATGTCGGCATGAAATCGCGCGGCTGCTATGAAACCCCCGGTGGCACCATCCTGCTCAAGGCCCATCGCGCCATCGAATCGATCACCCTGGACCGCGAAGTCGCGCACCTGAAGGACGACCTGATGCCGCGCTACGCCAGCCTGATCTACAACGGCTACTGGTGGGCACCCGAGCGTGTGGCATTGCAGACGCTGATCGACCACACCCAGCAGCACGTCAACGGCAGCGTACGGCTGAAGCTCTACAAGGGCAACGTCATCGTCGCCGGACGCGACTCGAAGACCGATTCGCTGTTCGATTCCACCATCGCCACCTTTGAAGACGACGCGGGTGCCTACGATCAGAAGGACGCTGGCGGGTTCATTAAGCTCAACGCGCTGCGCATGCGCATCGCAGCGAAACTCGACGCACGGAGAAAATAAGTATGTCCCAATTCGACAACATCAGCGTTATCAAAAAGGCCAACGTCTATTTCGATGGCAAATGCGTCTCACACACCGTGCAACTTGCCGATGGCAGCAAGAAATCGGTCGGCGTGATCCTGCCGTCCGCCCTCACCTTTAATACCGGCGCGCCGGAAAGCATGGAAACGGTGGCGGGCACCTGCCGGGTGAAACTGGCCGGGGAAACCGAGTGGAAAACCTACACTGTCGGTCAGTCGTTCGATGTGCCAGCCAATTCCAGCTTCGACATCGAAGTGTCCGGCGAGCCGTATCACTACGTCTGCCATTTCGGCTGAGTTTGGCTGAGCCATGACCACCGTCACCGTCGTCAGGAAGGATGGCCGCATCGCGATTGCGGCCGACACGCTGACAAAGTGGGGCGGCGGCAAGGA
>JBGSTQ010000054.1:0-2421 GCA_041736375.1 Thiobacillaceae bacterium | reverse complement strand
GTCGGGATATAGGCTGGCTCCAGATGTAATGTATTCAATGGAAACTTTCCGCAGGCCCGCTCCGTGGGGATACCTTGAGGTTCCCCTGGGAACAACCAAATGCATCCCGTTGATTTCCGTATCATCACTGTGAGCCAGCCTGAATATCGTCGGATGGAGAGCGCCATGAAAAATACGATCCTGCGTATCCTGATCAGCGCCAGCCTGTTGTCGCTCATTGCCGGTATCGTTGTAACGATCATCGGCCTAATGCTCGGGTGGAAAACTTCCACCCAATTCAGTGATGGCCTTTTCTGGGCCGGTGCCCTCATGATCTTAATCGGATTTGTGTCCTACCAGGGGTACAGCCAGCGCACTGGTGATGGGCCATCGGTCTCTTTGGACCCGGCTGAAGGCTCCAGGCTCTGGGTGGCGGACACTTCTCGTGGCAAAAACCTCATGGCCTTCTTCGGGATTTCCGGCTTGCTGCTGTTCGTCTTCTCCTTTCTGGTCGGGAGACTGTTCTAGCCCGCAACGGGCTATGAACTTACTATTCTACTTATCCCCAATTTGTGTCAATCAGCTAGAGTAGATTCTGTCCAAAAAACGGTTGAACGTGCGAAATGAGTGCACATCATCTAACTCTATAAAAAAGGAAGGCCTTGTAGAATAAGAGTGGGGTTGGCAACCTACTCTCTATCTACGAGGTCTTCGATGTTAATCATAGCATATCCGGTCGATGACGCCTTTTTGCGCGATCCGGTGGTCCAGCTGGCCCGCCAGGATACGGAGCTCAGCGTTCTGCATGATGTGCTGGAGAAGGTTTTGAGTGAGCCGCAGATTCAATTGGCGCTGCGGCACGATCTGATGGGCACGCAGGGCCGTGCGCTGTGGAAGGGTTGCCCCAGCCTGCCCCTGGCGGTCACGGTCTGCTTGGCGGTGGTGCGGCGCTTGATGGGGTGGAGTTATCGGGTCACGGTGCAGGAGGTCAATGGTAGTGCGCGCTGGCGCTGGGTGTGTCAACTGTATGGGCAACCTATGCCGAACTTCCGGACGATCCAAGAGCGCGAAGCCCAAGTGAAACCCCGGACCCTGCACTTGATTCTGGCGAAGGTTGTGGAGTTGGGACAGGCCGCTGGCATTACGACGGGCCAGCGCCTGCGGGTGGATAGTACGGTGATCGAAAGCAACATTCATTATCCTACGGATAGCAGTTTGTTGAATGATGCGGCGCGCGTCTTGAGCCGGTTGATCCGCGAGGCGCGTCCGTTGGTGCCACCGACGAGACCAGAGGAGAAAGTGTGGTTTCGCGATCGGCATCGTCAGGCGCGTCGGTTGGCTCGTCAGATTGGACAGGCCTTCCGGCGCGCGCGCAAAAAGACCGAGGATTCCCGTGAAAAATCGAGCCGCCAGACCTATGCGCAATTGATCACCTTGGTGAGCACATTGGTGGAACAGGTCGCCTGGATTCAACCCCGTTTGGCCCGTCGAACCAACTTGGCCGCATGGGGCGTGCACGAGATGTTCCAGAGGTATGTGCCGCTGGTGCAGCAAGTCATCGCACAAGCGCGTCAACGCCTGCTCGAAAACGTGGCCGTCCCGGCCAGCGAGAAAATCGTCAGCCTGTTTGAACCGCACACCGCCATCATTCGCCGCGGCAAAGCGAAACCCGATGACACCGAGTTCGGTCACAAACTGTGGTACGCCGAGGTAGACGGGGGCTTGATCAGTGAGTATCGGATCTTGGCGGGCAATCCGCCCGATGCCGATCAATTGCCCGCCAGTCTGAAAGCCCATCGGCGACAATTCGGCCGAGCCCCACGGGAACTGAGTGGCGATCGCGGCGTCTACTCGCCCGCGAATGAGCAGAAAGCCCGGGCCGCCGGGGTTAAGCGCGTGTGTTTGCCTCAGCCCGGCCACAAGTCTAAGAAGCGTCAGCGCCACGAGCGTCAAGCCTGGTTCCGCGCTGCTTGGAAGTTTCGCAGTGGGATTGAAGGGCGCATTAGTCACTTGCGCCGTGCCCGGGGCTTGCGGCGTTGTCTCAATCATGGCTTAGCCGGTCTCGAACGTTGGGTCGGTTGGGGCATCATTGCGAATAACCTGATCGTTATCGCACGCACTCTGAATCGGCGGCATCTTTCCTTGGCCGCAGCTCTCGCATGAAATCGTTTCTTGGACAGAATCTAGTGTAGGGGCCGTTCCACTCATTTTCTAGATCGGCAAACCAAACAAAGCCTTTCCGGAGGCAACCATGAAAATCTGTATTTTGACTTTCGGTACGCGGGGCGATGTGCAGCCGTATATTGCATTGGGTGTAGGGCTAAAGGCTGCCGGGCACGAAGTCACGCTTGCGACGCTGATGGAGTTCAAGTCGTTAGTCATTGAGTATGGTCTGCACTACGACACCTTGCGCGGCGACTTCTTGAAAGCCGCCCAAACTGC
>JBGSTQ010000045.1:0-2029 GCA_041736375.1 Thiobacillaceae bacterium | reverse complement strand
GGTCAGCACTTCCTCGCGCTTGCCTGCGCGGATCATCATGAACAATTCCTGCGGCGGGTGCTCCCACGCGCTCTGGAAATTGGTTGGGCAGGAACCGGAGCAGACGCCGCATTGCATGCACATCTTGACCCAGTCGCCCATTTCGACCTGTTCTTCGATTTCCTTCAGGAAGTTGTTGCGGTACTTCTCCGCCAGTGCGGTATTTGCGCTCATGGTGGAATCTCCTAGAAGCCTTTGAACGGGCTGGGGCCAACGGCAACCAGCTCGGCGGCATATTTATTGATCATCTCGGGCACCCGCTCGATGTCGGTAATCGCGACTTCGAGATCGCGCACGCGCTCCGATTCCAGGTTCAAGGTTTTCAGCGTGTCGTCGATCTTGGACATGCGCACACGACCGAGTTCGGAGCCCTTGACGAAGTGGCACTGGTATTCGTCGCCGGATTTGCAGCCCATCAGCATCACGCCGTCATAACCGGCGTTCAATGCGTCAGTGATCCAGATGGTGTTGACCGAACCCAGACAGCGGATCGGAATGATGCGCACGAAGGCCGAGTACTCGTTGCGGCCCATTCCCGCCATGTCGAGCGCCGGATAGGCGTCGTTCTCGCAGGCCAGGATCAGGATGCGCGGCTTCTCGGAAAACTCGTCGGGAATGTCGACCGCCTTGATCTGCGCACCGACGGTGTTGACCGAGTAGTTCTCGAACGAGATCACCCGCACCGGACACGCGCCCATGCAGGTGCCGCAACGACGGCAGCGCGATTCGTTGAATACCGGGAAGCGCTTTTCATCTTCGTCGATGGCGCCGAACGGGCATTCCACCGTGCAGCGCTTGCACTGGGTGCAGCCTTCGAGTCGCACTTTGGGGAAGGACAAGTCGCCCGATCGCGGATGCGCAGCACGACCCAGTTCGGCGTTTTCAAGCGCCTGAATCGACTTCAGCGCGGCGCCGGTGGCATCTTCGCGCGCCTGCGCGATGTCCATCGGGCGACGCACCGGGCCGGCAGTATAGATACCGGTGCGGCGGGTCTCGTAGGGGAAGCAGATGAAGTGCGAGTCGGTGAAACCCTGCTTCAACTGCGGCACGTCCTTGCCCTGACGGTAGGTCAGGTTGAGGATGGATATCGGCTTGATTTCGACCGCGCCCTCTTCCGCTGTTGCGGCCGGAGCGTCGATGTTGATTCCCGAATTGGGCACCTGGCCGGTGGCGAGCACCACCAGATCGACATCCAGCATGGCGGCGTCTTTGTCGTCGAGAATCTGGTCGTGAAATTTCACCGTGCTGGTATTGCCGCCGGGTACGACTTCGGCGACCTTCCCCTTGGTGAAGATGACGCCTTTTTCCTGCGCGCTGCGGTAGAAATCCTCGCCGTTGCCGGGGGTGCGCAGGTCGGTGTAGATGATGGTGGTGTCAACGCTGGGGTTGGCATCCTTGAAGTACATCGCCTGCTTGATGCTGGTGTTGCAGCAATAACCCGAGCAATACGCCAGGTGCGTGCCGCTGGGGTCGCGTTGTCCGGCGCACTGCACGAACACCACTGACTTCACCGGCTGGTTATCGGACGGGCGGCGGATTACGCCATCGCCGGAAGCAGCCGCAAGCGCCAGCGCTTCGAGGCCGGCCTGATCGACCACGTTGGCCGACTTGCCGCCGCCGAGTTCCGGCAGCTTGTTCATGTCGTACAAGGAAAAACCGCTCGCCTGCACGATGGCGCCGATATCTTCGGTGTGGGTTGCGCCCGATTCGGTGGCGACGTCCACGATGAAGCGACCCGGTGCGCCGTCGGTCTTGGCGACGGTCGCGTTCAGATACAGCTTGATGTTGCTGTCGCCCAGCACTTGCGACACCAGTTCGCCGACGCCGGTGTCGGCGGGCGACTTGAACGGCTCATGTACCGGCACGCGCTTGTAGAGCTTGGCCGCCCAGCCGCCGAGCGCGCCGGTTTTTTCCACTAGCACCACCGGGTAGCCGGTCTTCGACGCCTCGATCGCGGTGGTCATGCCGGTGACACCGCCGCCGACGACCA
>JBGSTQ010000037.1:0-3234 GCA_041736375.1 Thiobacillaceae bacterium | reverse complement strand
CGGCCGCTGGTGAACTGCGGCTGGCCGCGAGCGCGGCGGCCGAGAAAGCGGCCCAATGTCCAGCCCACCAGCCAGGGCGGGACATAGACCAGCATGCCCCACAACACCCAACCGCCGAGCGAAATGCGGTCCAGCATTTCCGCGCCGGCATAGAAGCCGTAGGCAATTAGCCAGGCGGACAGCAGCGCGGGCAGCACGACCAGCACCAGCACGCCGGCCTGTCGCATATAGAAGGGACGGGTCTTGAAGGCGCCGCGGCTGCCGAGATTGAGACCGGTGAAAATCATGGCGACGAAGATGCACAGAACGCCGCCGCCGAACAGCGGCAGCAGGTCGGGGCTCGCTGCCGCCTGGGGGCCTTCCCAGCCGGTGAGCCAGCGGGCGAACCACACCAGCAGGCGTGGCAACAGCAAAAGCCCGCCCAACGCGAGCAGCAGCAGGGTGAGGTTGAGGTAAAGGTTGCGCAGGTAGGTGGCCACCGCCGTCAGCGTGTCGGCGGAGAAGAAACTGGCTTGGGGCGTGAGGTAGTTGCTATAGCTGCGCAGGAAGCGGATCGCGGAGTTTTCGTTGCCGCCCGCGTGAAGGTGCGGTTCGGCATCTTCGACCCGGCCGTTGCACTTGAGGTGGATGAAGGCCGACAGCCAGCCGCCGATATAGCCCCCTCCCGAGACGCACGACAGGTAGTCGAATTGCCGCAGCAATCTGAGTTCGGCCAATGCCTGCGTGATGCCGAGATTGAAGGTGGCGCTGCGTATGCCCCCTCCGGAGAAGGCCAGACCGGTCAACGGCCGATCGGGACCGTCCTGGCGGCCGTCGGGCTCGCGGATGGCCGCACGTTCCTGCGCGTGAAGGTGTTCCCAGTCGAGCGAGGTCGGTGCATCAGCCACGGGTCACCTCCCGATCACCAAACCATGATCGAGGTTTCGGCAGCCATTTCCGCGTAATACAGGCGGATGCCGATCTGGTAACGCCGCCGGTTAATCAGGCGCATGTCGATTCGGGCGTTCAGGTCCGTGCCGCTGTCGTCGTTGCCCGCTATCTGCACGTTGCCGGAGGGCGTCACCTCGAACAGCACCATCACGGTATCCGAGGTACCGAAGGTGCCGATGCGGTAGGTGCGGGTGCGCCTGGGGGTGAAGTTGAACACGCGGGTTTGACCTGCCTTGATGTCCAGCTTCTGCGACAGGCCCACTTCCAGCGAAGGAATGATTTCCCTGGGTTTGGTGCCGGGGTAGGACTCGAGGACCCAGGATTTATCCGCCTTGGAAAGGCTGCCTTGGGGACTCAAGCCATTGCGGTAGGCCGCAGGCTCGATGATCATTCCCGGGCCGAACGCGTATTCCATGACCGAGTCGGGGTCCCAGTTGGTACCTTTCACTTCCGCGGGCGGGATTTTCCGCAGGATGTTCCATTCGATTTGCTGAACATTCCAATTGTTGGGCGGGCCCTTGAAGTAATTTCTTACCGCATCGGTGTCCCAGGTGATCCCTGCGTAAGGATTCTGGTGCTCGTGCTCCAGGCCGAGCGCATGGCCGATTTCATGCAGGGCGGTGTCGCGTCCGTAGGGGGTGTCGAGCGCCCAGCCAAAGTTCATGGTGCGGTCGAGCGGGTCGCGAATATTCAGAATGTCGCGCCCGACGTAAGACCACGAGCCATCTTGCGGATCGAACCCAATGCGCATCGTGGCTTCTTCAGGGTGATTCACTGCCTTGAAACCGATGCCAATGCCCAGTTTGAACCAGGTCTGAAATGCCGTGTCCACTTCGCGGATATCCGCCGTATTGCCGCGCCATGCGGCGGGGACGGAATCGCCGGCTTTGTAGCAGTAATAAGTAAGCTGCGTACCGTTCACCCATTTCTTGCCGCCATTGATGATGGCACGGGCGCGCAACGCATCCACGGCCGGATCGAATTGCCGGGGATTCTGGATCGGCTGCGAGCAATAGCGCATCGCGGCAGGGTCGACTTTCTTGAATGAAGGCTTTGCGGTTTTGGGCGGTTTCGACATCGCGTTCTCCTGTCTGGTTTGAACAATCATTTGAACAATCAAAGGCCTGAAACGTATTCATGCGCTGACGGACGCTAGATATTTGCTGTGGCACCAGCCGACGATGTCCATCGCGCCGTTCACTTCGCCGGCCACATCGACCTGCCACCACAGCCCGTGTTTGGCCAGGACTTCGACCTCGCTGCCGACGGGCAGCGGGGTTCCTGGCAAGGGAGAGAAATCGGACCCGGCACCGCTTCGCACATACAGACGCGCGGTGGTGCGATAGCGCTCGGGATGATCATCACCTCGCCCCAGCAGGCGCGCTCGTACCGATTCCATCGGGAAATCCGGCCCCGGATCGCGTTTGCGGCCGGGCGAGATATCGTCGTGCCCCAGCACGTCGGCAAGGCCGTAATGCTCGAACAGCGTCATGCCGCAGGCCAGCGTCGCCTCGATCTGTTCCGGCGTATAGGCATGCCAGCCGGAAGGCGGGCTGCCCGGGGGATCATTCTTGTGGGGGGCGATGGTGACTTCGCTGTCGGGGAAACTGCGGCGGGTGAGTGGCGACACCCATTTGCCGCCGCTGCGTATCAGGTGGCCGGCATTGTCGAGTTCGATGCCGACGCTGTGGTGGTTGAGTCCATACAGGCTGCCCCAGCGCGACTGGCCGGCGTGCCAGGCTTCACGGTTGAAAGGCACCAGTTGGGTAATTCTGCCGTCGCGCGCGATCACCAGATGGGCGGAGACCCGGGAGGCGGGATCCTGGAACCAGGCAATCGTGCTCGCTGCGCTGCTGCCGCCAGTGTAGTGAATCACCAGGAAACGCAGGGCGATGGTCGCGCCGACATGCGGACTGGGGAGATAAGGCAGGGTGCTGCCATCTTCCCGAATCAGTCGATGATTGCGGATTTTCATGCCGTTTGTCCCCCTGAGGAACGCGGCTCGGCAAGCTAGCGGCGTCAGGTACGCGATACCGTTGGCTGCTTTGCCTTTCCAATCACCTTAGGACAAACATTCAACTTTCGATATATGTAATTGAATTAGATAGCGGATGTCCTGGAAGCGTCGCAGCAGGCTGCTCGGAATGCCCAAACCGGGGATTGGTCCGCCGGCAAGACGCTCGCTCCGGGCTGAATTCCTTCAGTCGGGGCCGGTTTCCGATGCGGCAAACAGCGCGAGACCATCCCGCGCCAGCAGGGCCGAGCCGTAGGCCGCCTCGGTGTGCGCGGCGCGCGCCACCGGCA
>JBGSTQ010000024.1:0-3340 GCA_041736375.1 Thiobacillaceae bacterium | reverse complement strand
CGCCGTGCGCACCCCCTGTTGGTTCAGCGCTGCCAGCATCGCGTCGTCGAAATGCAGCCCGGCCGTCGGTGCCGCCACCGCGCCGGGCGCGTCGGCATACACCGTCTGGTAGCGGGCCTCGTCGTCCGCGGTCGGGGTGTGCCCGATATAGGGCGGCAGCGGCAGCTGGCCGAACTGTTCCAGCACGTCCAGCACCGGGCGTGGAAAGCGCAGCTGCGTCAGGTCGTCCTGCCGTGCCAGGACGTCCACCACAAGATCATCGGCCAGGTGGATGCGTGAACCCGCTTTGGGTGCGTGGCTGGCACGGATGAAGGCCAGTGCCTCGCATTCGTCCAGCACCCTTTCCACCAGCAGCTCGACCTTGCCGCCGCTGCCTTTCTGGCCGAACAGCCGCGCCTTGATCACGCGGGTGTCGTTCATTACCAGCAGGTCGTCCGCACGCAGCAGCGCCGGAAGGTCGCGAAACCGGCGGTCTTGCAGCGCGCCCGATGCGTCGACATGCAGCAACCGGCTGCCGCCGCGTTCGGCAAGCGGAAACTGCGCAATCAGTTCGGGGGGGAGTTCGAAATCAAAATCGGCAACACGCATGGGGCGCGATTATAGCTGCCGCCTTGCGGCGGCTTGCCCGATTCGGCGATAATGCGCGGCTTCTGTCGCCGGCCGCATGTGTGTCCGGCCCCCTTTGCCGGGATGGCGGAATCGGTAGACGCAGCGGATTCAAAATCCGCCGCTGGTAACAGTGTGGGGGTTCGAGTCCCCCTCCCGGCACCAAATACTCCCCATTCCAGTGCGGCACGCACCGTCCTGTCGCCATGGCACTATTTGAGTGCATTGTGTAGATTTCTGCCCTACGCTTGAAACAGGGACGTGACGAATTCAGGGGTTTAAAGGCTTTGTCATCAGCACTACACGGGATTTTCATATCGTCCCGGTGGGTGAGAGGCATCGAACTGGGTTGTGGCACAGGCGTTGCTTGATGACGCGAGCATGACAATGGGAGCGGTGGGTGAACGGGAGCAGGGGAATGTCTTCATCCGTAGAGATGAATCGAGTTGAAGCAGGCAAGTCGGGCGCGCTGCCCTGGCCGGTGAGCCGCCTGCTGCAGTCGCACTGGAACCAGGTGAAGGAAACGCACCTGCGCGACCTGTTCGCGGCCGACCCGGAGCGGGCCGGGCGCTTTTCCCTGCAGGTGGGCGATCTGCTGCTCGACTATTCGAAGAACCGCATCACCGACGAGACGCTGGACCTGCTGCTGCGCCTGACCGCGGAAGCCGACGTGGCCGGCTGGCGCGAGCGCATGTTCAGCGGCGAGAAGATCAACAACACCGAAAACCGTGCAGTCTTGCATGTGGCGCTGCGCAACCGCAGCAACCGCCCGGTCAGGGTCGATGGCGAGGACGTGATGCCGCAAGTCAACGCGGTGATCGAGATGATGGGCGCGTTCGCCGAGCGGGTGCGCAGCGGCGAGTGGCGCGGCTACCGCGGCGCGCGAATCAGCGATATCGTCAACATCGGTATCGGCGGGTCGGACCTCGGGCCGAAGATGGTGGTCGAGGCGCTGAAGCCTTACCGTCACCCTCAACTGAAGATGCATTTCATGTCCAACATCGACGGCGCCCACGTCAGCGAAACGCTGGAGGGCTTGAACCCGGAAACCACGCTGTTCATCGTCGCGTCGAAAACCTTCACCACGCAGGAGACGATGACCAACGCGCACCATGCGCGCGAATGGTTTCTTGCGCAGGCGCGCTCGGAAGCGCATATCGCCCGTCACTTCGTCGCGGTGTCGACCAACCGTGACGCGGTGACGGCCTTCGGTATCGATCCCGCCAACATGTTCGAATTCTGGGACTGGGTGGGCGGGCGCTATTCGCTGTGGTCGGCGATCGGGCTGTCGATCGTGCTGGCGGTGGGCGCAGAACGCTTCGCCGAACTCCTGGCCGGCGCCCACCAAATGGACGAGCATTTCCGCCAGGCGCCACCCGGACGGAACATGCCGGTGATTCTGGCGCTGCTGGGCGTCTGGTACAGCAATTTCTTCGGCGCGGAATCGCAGGCCATCCTGCCCTACGATCATTACCTGCGGAGCCTGCCCGCCTACCTGCAGCAGGCCGACATGGAAAGCAACGGCAAGTCGGTCGATCGCAGCGGCAAGCAGGTGGACTATGCCACCGGCCCGATCCTCTGGGGCGCGACCGGCATCAACGGCCAGCATGCCTTCTATCAGTTGCTGCACCAGGGCACCCGTCTGGTTCCGGCGGATTTCATCGTCACGCTTGAGCCGCCTACCGGCCTGCAGCAGCACCAAGACATTCTCATCGCCAATTTTCTGGCGCAGACCGAGGCGCTGATGCGCGGCCGCACCCGGACCGAGACCGAAGCCCAAACCAGCGACTTTGTCGCGCAAAAGGTGTTTGACGGCAACCATCCCAGCAATGCGATCCTGATCGACCGGCTGACGCCGCATGCGCTCGGCATGCTGATTGCACTGTATGAGCACAAGATTTTCGTTCAGGGGGTGATCTGGAACCTGAATTCCTATGACCAGTGGGGGGTGGAACTCGGCAAGCAGCTTGCCAGCCGCATCCTGCCGGAACTGCGGGCCGATGCGGATGCGATGGCCCACGACGGCTCGACCAATGCGCTGATCAATTATTACCGGCGATTGCGCCAGCCGGACACTGCGGAGATGACGGATCGCTCCTAGAATTCGGTTATGGAGATAATTGCAGGCGACATTGGGGGGACCAAAAGCTGGCTTGCCCGCGTCGCGACAAGCCAGGGTTTCGACCGCCCTCCACGGTTTGAACGGATCTATGTCAGCGCGGATTTTGCGGATGTGGAGTCGCTGTTGCGCCAGTTCATGTTCGAGGCCGGGTTCGCGGCGCCACCGGAAGGGATGGTGCTGGCGTTGCCCGGTGCGATAAAGGGTCGGCAGGTGAAGCTGACCAACCTCGACTGGATGCTCGACGCCGATGCCCTGCAGTCCGGATTCGGCATTGCCGAGGTGCGGTTCATCAACGACTTCCAGGCGGCGGCGGAGGGGGTGGCGACGCTGGCGGCTGGCGAGTGTGTCGCCTTGAATGCCCAGCCTGCAGAGGCGGGCGGGGTTCGCGCCATCACCGGGGCAGGGACCGGGCTCGGGCTGGCATGGATGATGGCGGATGGCAGCGGGCGTTATCGTGCCTGGCCGAGCGAAGGCGGGCATGTCGATTTCGCCCCCGCCAATGCCGAACAGACCCGGCTGCTCGAATTCATTCGTGGCGAACTCGACGTGGCGCACCAGCCGGCCCATGTGTCGTGGGAACGTCTGGTTTCAGGGCTCGGGCTGGGCAGCCTT
>JBGSTQ010000001.1:0-2203 GCA_041736375.1 Thiobacillaceae bacterium | reverse complement strand
GCGCAGGGCTTCTTCCTTTTCCGGCAGGTGACTGTCGGTGGCCTGGCGAGCGGCGGCTTCGGTTTCGTTCACTGCCGCCTCGAGGCCGGGCAGCTGGCCGCGCCATTCGTCGAGGCTGGCCTGGGCGGCATCGCGGCGCGCACGCTGCGACTCGAGACGGGTTTCGAGATCATGAACCTGGCGATACAACCGCTCGCGCGTCGCGTTCTGGTGCTGCATCGTCTGCTCGATGCGCGCCACTTCCGACTGGGCCTCGTAATAGGCAGCCTGTTTGGCGTTCAGCTCGTCCTGGCCGGCGAAGTGGGACTGCCGTGCGGCTTCCAGTTCAGCCTCGATCTGGCGCAGGCGTGCGGTTTCGGCTTCGAGCCGGTTCTGTGCCTCGCCAAGCTCCTTTTCAACGCGGCCGCGCTGGCCCTGGGCGTCGCGCTTTTTCGCGTACCACAGCCGGTGCTGCGCGAGATTCAGTTCTTCCTGCAGGGTGTGATAGTGCTGCGCCACCTCGGCCTGGGCCGCGAGCTTGTCGAGCTGGCTGTTCAGTTCGCGCTGGATGTCCTCGACCCGGTGCAGGTTGTCGCGCGCGTCCTTCAGTCGCGCCTCGGTTTCCTTGCGGCGCTCCTTGTATTTGGACACGCCCGCCGCTTCTTCCAGATAGCCGCGCAGTTCCTCGGGCTTGGCCTCGATCAGCCGCGCGATCATGCCCTGCTCGATGATGGCGTAGGCACGCGCGCCGACGCCGGTGCCGAGAAAGAGGTCGGCGACATCGCGCCGCCGCACCCGCATGTTGTTGATGTAGTAGTGCGACTCGCCGCTGCGGTCGAGCACGCGCTTGACCGCGATTTCGGAATACTGCGACCACTGTCCGGCGGCGCGTCCGAGCTCGTTGTTGAAGGTCAGTTCGACCGAGGCGCGCGAGGCTGGCTTGCGCGTCCCGGAGCCGTTGAAGATGACGTCCTGCATCGATTCGCCGCGCAGATGCTTGGCCGACGATTCGCCCAGAACCCAGCGCACGGCGTCGATGACGTTTGATTTACCGCAGCCGTTCGGCCCGACCACGCCGGTCAACTGCGCGGGAACGGGAATGACGGTGGGATCGACGAAGCTCTTGAAGCCGGCAAGTTTGATGTGGGTCAGGCGCAAGTCAGGAACCTACTTTTATAATGATGTCTCCGGACGCCTTGCTGTTGCCGGCGTTCTGTTTCGTCACATTCTACACCGAGCCCCCGATGCCCTCCACGCCTGCCAAGACCGTCGACACCTTCGCCAATCCCAAACCTGAGCGGGATTTTCACATTCACATGGAAATCCCTGAATTCACGTGTCTTTGTCCCAAGACCGGCCAGCCCGACTTCGCTACCCTGTACCTCGACTACATCCCCGACAAGACCTGCGTCGAGCTGAAAAGCCTGAAGCTCTACATCTGGAGCTTTCGCGAGGAAGGCCATTTTCACGAGGACGTCACCAACCGCATCCTCGACGATCTGGTCAAGGCGACCAGGCCGCGCTTCATGCGCCTGACCGCCAAGTTCTTCGTCCGCGGCGGCATTTTCACCAACGTCGTCGCCGAACACCGCAAGAAGGGCTGGACGCCGGAACCGCGCGTCGACCTGACCGGGTTCGAACACCAGTCGAATACCCGCGGCTGAACCCTTGTTCTTTCTCGGCCTCGATTTCGGCACCTCGGGTGCACGCGCCTGCGTCATCGACCGGGAGGGCCGCGTCGTGGTCGAAGACAGCCGCGACTTCGGCGAACTCGGCGAATACGAGCGCGCCGGCATCTGGCGCGAAGCCCTGTGGGATCTGGTTGCCGGCCTGCCCGCGCCGATCCGCACCCAGCTCAATGCGATCGCCATCGACGGCACCTCAGGCACGGTGCTGGCGTGCGACGAAGCGCTCTACCCGCGCCATCCGCCGCTGCTCTACAACGACGACCGCGCGGTTGAAGAAGCGCAGCTGATCCAGCGTACCGCCACCCCGGACCACCCCGCCGCCGCGGTGACCTCCGGCCTCGCCAAGATTCTCTGGCTGAAGAAGCGCCTCGGTCTCACCGGCGCGCGTCTTTATCTCAACCAGGCCGACTGGCTGTCGGGTCTCTTGACCGGGCGGGTGGGCTTTTCCGACTATCACAACGCGCTGAAGACCGGCCTCGACCTCGACGAACTGAAATGGCCGGCATGGGTCGAGTATCTGGCCGACATCGATTACC
>JBGSTQ010000424.1:0-1753 GCA_041736375.1 Thiobacillaceae bacterium | reverse complement strand
GGCAACCAGCCCGCCGGCCAGCACCGGCGCCAGCTGCGCGAGAACCCCGGGTGCCAGAACGGTGGCCAGAACACCCAGCCTCACCAGTACCACCAGGTTGGCCAGAACGATGACGATCACCGCTATCGGCGTCATCGCTTCGCTGGCGCGGGCGTGGCGACTGAATGCGAGCGTGGTGGCGGTCGACGATACCAGGCCGCCGAGCAGACCCAGCATCACCGCGCCGCGCTGTTGCCCGACCAGACGCAGCGCGGCATAGCCAGCCAGACTGACGCCGGAAATCAGCACCACCATCCACCAGATCTGATAGGGGTTGAGGGCGCCGTGTGGACCATAGTCACGATTCGGCAGGAGCGGCAGGATGATGAGCGAAAGCACGGCGAACTGCAGCACCGACAACAGGTCATGGCGGGTCAGCCGCTCGCTCATGCCGCGCAGTTCGGGCTTGAAATAGAGCAGGATGGTGGCGGAAATGCCCAGCATGACGGCGAGCCGGATTTCCTCCAGCCAGGTCAGCACACCCAGTCCATAGCACAGCACCAGGGCGGCGATGGTGGTCGTGCCGGGGTCGCCTGTCTCGGCGGGCTGGCGCAGATAGGCCGCGATGATCATGATGCCGGTCAGCAGCAGGCCGACTGCGATGAGCCAGGGCGATCCGGTGCGTTCGGCAAGATGCGCGGCCAGCACGCCGAACAGACCGGTCAGCGCGAAGGTGCGCAGGCCCGCCTTGGCCGAAGGATTGCGCTCGCGCTCCAGCCCGATCAGCAGGCCGAGGGCGGCCGCTACCAGATAGCGCGGGAGGGCATCGAGTTCGGCAGGGAGCCAGGAAAAAAAGTCGGGCATGGGCAGGCGCTGATGGGTTCAGCCAAGGGCCGGTTCCCAGTAATGGAGCCGCAGCTGCACGCTGCGGCTGCCATTGTATTCGTTGGACATCAGCGCATACACGGCGCGGATCCGCGGGGGCAGCAGCTCGGTATGAAAGAAGTGCATCGCCTCGAACGCCACGCCGTCACGCGACAGTTTCAACTTTAGATGCTTTTCCTTGAGGATGCGCTGGGCACCCGTGCCGAATTCTCCAACGAACAGCGGCGGAGGAAATCCCTGTCCCCAGACGGCGCGCTCGATTTCATGGGCGAAATCATAGGTATGCGCTTCTGCAAACAGTTCGCCGTCGGTTTCGATGACGCCTTCGAGGTCGGCGGGCGAGAGCAGTTCGCGGGCCACCTCCTCGAAGGCCTGTTCGAAACGGCCGGTGTCGTCTGCGGCGAGCGTGAGCCCTGCGGCCATGGCGTGGCCGCCGAACTTGCGGATGAGTCCGGGGTGGCGCCGGTCGATCAGATCCAGTGCATCGCGCAGGTGCAAGCCGGGAATCGAGCGGCCCGAACCCTTCAGTTCGCCGTTGTCGCCACGGGCGAAAACCACGGTGGGGCGATGGAACCTGTCCTTCAGGCGCGAGGCCAGAATGCCGATCACGCCGACATGCCAGCCGGGCTGGTAGGCCGTCAGGCTGGTGCTGTCCTTGGGACTGAAGCTGGCAAGAATGGCCAGAGCCTCGTCCAGCATGTCGGCTTCGACGTCGCGCCGTGCGTGATTGAGCGCGTCCAGCCTCTGCGCCATCTGTTGGGCGTTGGCGGCGTCGTCTGCCAGCAGGCATTCGATGCCGAGCGCCATGTCGTCGATGCGGCCGGCGGCGTTGAGGCGCGGCCCGAGCTTGAAACCGAGGTCGAAGACGGTGGCGCTGCGCGGGTCGGCG
>JBGSTQ010000391.1:0-16885 GCA_041736375.1 Thiobacillaceae bacterium | reverse complement strand
ACGTGTGCTCTTCCGATCTCCGGCCGAGGAGTTGCCCGGCGAATTCCCGCACACCCTCGATTTGCGGAGGCGCTGAGAATGCCCTTACCAGCATGACGTGTCCTTGCGAGCGAAGCGCGGCATACGATTCCACACGTGCTTTGGCACGTAGTGGATCGGAGTCCTTTAGGGCAGTCCAGAATCCGGGACGAGCCAACGACCCATGGATCGCCGCGCCGCTTCGCGCCTCGCGATGACGAAATACTGACCACACCCTTAACCGACAGCCCTCAACGGAAAAACCATGGCCCACATCCACTTCATCGGCGGCGAAAAAGGCGGGGTCGGCAAGTCGCTGGTCGCACGCATCCTCGCCCAGTACCTGATCGACCACGAGCGTCCCTTTCTCGGCTTCGATACCGACAAGTCGCACGGCGCGCTGATGCGCTTTTATGCCGGTTACGCCTCGCCCGTCGTGGTGGACCGCTATGAAAGCCTCGATGCCATCGTCGAAGCCGCGGCCGCCGAGCCCCAACGCAGCATCATCGTCGACCTCGCCGCACAGACACAGGACGCCCTGACCCGATGGATGGACGACTCCGGACTGGTGGAGCTGTCGAGCGAACTGGGACTGGCGCTGACCTACTGGCATGTGATGGATTCGGGGCGCGACTCGGTCGACCTGCTGAAAAAGCTGCTCGATCGTTTCGGTTCGCGGCTGAACTACGTGCTGGTGCAGAACCACATCCGCGGCGACAACTTCGACCTGCTCGAGGCCTCGGGCGAAAAGCAGCGCGCGCTGGAACGCCACGCCCGCATCATCGACATCAGGCGTCTGCACGAAGCCTCGATGCAGAAGATCGACAGTCACAGCAGCAGCTTCTGGTCGGCCACCCAGAACACCGATGCGCATGCGCTCGGCATCCTAGAGCGGCAACGCGTCAAGATGTGGCTGAAGAACGCCTACAACGAAATCGACACCTTACATGTGTAAGCTGTCGACACGCCTGCTGAACAGGCCATGATCATGAACGCGCATTGCGGTCCGTGACCTTGTAATACCGTACTCACTCGCAAAGAAAGCCTGGAATGCCCAACGAATACCCTTACGGAAAGCTCGATCTGCACGACGCCCACAGCATCGCCGGCGGCGCGAATTCGCTGCTCATGGCCCTGCAGGAACAGTCCGAAGCCGGTATCGAGGCCGACCCGCAAGCCGGCAAGCTCGCCAAAAAGGGGGTGGATCTCGGCGACGCGCTGCTGGACATGGCGCGCCTGCTGGTCTCGCGCGGCGTCTTCTCGAAGGAGCGGCACCTCAGCGAGATTCTCATCTACAGCGCAGCCATCGCCGACGGCTGCGAAGTCTGCGCCCTGACCCATATCGACGGCGCCATCCGCGCCAAGGCACCCGATGCCGTCATCAACACCGTACAGGCCATCGCGTTGTATGTGCGCGCGCAGGCCGACGACGACACCTACCTGCTGTTCGACGCCTACACCAAGCACTGGCAGCGCTTCGCCGACTGGCCGCACCTGCCCAACGGCAAGGTCTCGAACCTGAAGTTCTACAACCTGATCGCACTGCTGATGAGCCTGGTGGTACGCAAGCAGCGGCTGGTCCGCCTGCATACCCGCGAGCTGCTGACGCGGAGCGATGTCACACCGGAGGAAATGCTGGAAGTCATCGGCATCGCCCAGGTGATGGGCGGCTTTCCGGCACGCTGGGAGGCGGTGCACATCCGCAACGTGGCATACGAGCTGCGCGAGCAGGGCCTGCTGCCGGAACGCTTCGTCGCGGTGCTCGAGCGGATTCCTGCGCCGAAGGTCAGGGAATGACAGGCAAGGATGCGGCCGCGCCCGGCATGCGGGCGAGGCAGCGCGCGAGGAGAGGAGATGGCCCGGGAAGCCCCGCAATGCATTGATGGCGATGAAGACAAGGCCGGAAGCAAACGCAAACGCGACCTGCCAGGACGCTTCGGTTTACTGCCTGATTAAGATGCCGCTCGAATCGAGAGCGGCTGGCCACAACCCGTCAAGGACATTTCCTCAAATCGAGGTGGTAGACCAGGGCTCCGCCCGGGGCGGCGTCCGTGGTATCCAGAGACGACACTGCCTCGCCGGCTAGCAGGTCGCCATCGAGGCTTAGCGTGATGCCGACGTTCAGGATGGCAGCGGTGCCGCAGCCTACCCGTTTCATCTGCCCGGCACCGATGGTTTCCGTAAACAGGAAGTCATCTTCATGCGGGCCTTTGATCTTGCGTTTGAAAACGCGACCGTGCTGGTTGTCGTGCGGTCCCAAAAAATATTGAACGTCGAGCGCGGCTTCCTGCTTCGCGACGAGTTTCGCAAATCCCCGGTAATCCACCTTGTAGACGCCGATGGAATAATTCGCCGGCAAGTTCAGCGGAGCCGAAATGCGGCAAACTTTTCTTGGCCTTGCGCTGGCTGAAGTACCGCTGCTTTCGACTGTGAACTGGTCAAACAGGATGCTCAGGCTCGTGCCGTCGGGTGACATGACGATAGAGTAGCTTCCGTCGGGACAGCCGTTGGCTTCCTGGGCCAAGGCTGGCAGGCCGGCAAGCAATGCACAGGCGAAAATGCTTTTGATGATCAATGTCATGGAGTTGACCTCGCACTAAAGGGCGGCGCCGGAATCCTGGCGCCGCACCTAGAGGTGCTTAGTTGCACTGGCGCCATTGCAGTTGGTAGATGATTGCCGCACTGACGTCTTCGGAGTCGATCGAGGACATGGCTTCCATGCCCGAAACCGTACTCACTCTCATGCTCGAGTTGGTTCGCAGGTTAACGTCCGCGCCGCAACCCGACCAGACGATCGCCTGAGCGGTGAGTTCGTTGTGGATCAGGTAGTCATCGTTGATGGGGCCGTAAAATCTCCTTTGGAATGTCGGGCCTCTGGTGCCGGCGAAGAAGTATTCGACATTGAACTGCGAGGTTGCCCCGCGCGGCAGAAAGTTGAAGCCGCGATAATCAATCTTCAGGATAGACACGCTCATACCCTGGGGCACGTTCACGGGAATGGCGATGTTGCAGCTCTTGCGGTCAAAGCTCTTGCCGGTCTCGCCACCGACGGACACCTGGTATTCGTCAAATAGCAGACTCAAGGACTTTGCATCGGGACTCAAGGTGACGGACACCGTGCCTGCCGGACAGCCCGTTCCACCGTATCCGGGCTCGCCCAGTGAAATGTCGCCGGCGAAAACCGGTGCGGCGAGAAAGATTGCGGAAAATAGTAGGGTGCTTTTATTCATGATGGATTACCTGTTGTTGATGGTCCTGCTCGAGGCAGGAATGCATTGACACGTTGAAGGCCGGGTTTGACCTACTCTACAGTCCAATTCCGTCTGTCGTACTGGTCCTGGTGGCCCTTTGCCGCGTCCTGGATGTTTTCATCATCACGCATTGCCATGCGTACACAGCCATTGCGCATTTATAGGTTAGCCAGTGATTGAAGCTTATGCAAGGCAGCCTTCGACGTCTGTCTGCTAACGCACATACAGGCGATCGCGCGGTGCGCAGGGGCCGCCTCTGCCCTCGCAGCGCACGCGGGCGCGGGAATGGAACAGGGTGCCAGCCGGGAAAATTTCATGTGCCTGAATGGGCATGAAGGTGGCCGCACTTCGCTGGCGAACGAAGGTTCGATGAACCTGTCGTAAGCGTCCCGCCAGGGTCGTCATCCAATCCCTGAACCAGTCCTTCGACGGAACGAACGGTATGTGTTTATCTGCGCTGCTGCTGAGCCTGATGGTGCGCGCGTGGTGGCTGCTGCGGCTGCAACGCCACGCACCGCCGGCCGAGAACGGGTTAATCCGCCGGGCTTGCTCGAAGCCATCGGCGTCGCCTGGACCAATGGCGGCTTCCCGGCGCGCTGGGAGGCGGTGCACATCCGCAACGTGGCATTCGAGTTGCGCGAGCAGGGCCTGCTGCCGGAACGCTTCGTCGCGGTGACCGAGCGGATTTCCTGCGCCACCAGTCAGGGCATAGCAGGACACGTCAAGGACGCGCGTGGACGGCTCATGCCGGCTTTGCCCTTGCCCTGGATTCGCGGGGCGGTCACACAGCAAGACCTTGTCCCTGCACCCGGCATGCCTGAGGGGCCGCTCAGTCTGCAAGCTTCCTTCCGGCGAGTACCGACTGCAGGAACGCTGCGCCGTTCTCCGCCCTGAGGTAGTGGCGGTAGGACTCGGCGCCAAACCGTATCGGGTCGAACATGTAGAAGGTGGCGGTGATTTGATCGTCGCGGTCGAATCCCTTCCCCGGTGTTGCGCGCAAGGCATGTGCACGAAGAGCGGGGCTCATCGTCGCGAACATTGCGACAAAGGCGACATATTCCTTGGCTTGAATGGTCGGGTCCGGAATGGTGAAGTGGCCCGCCGCCAGCGCGTGCGCAGCTTCATGTGCGGCGAGGCTGCGGTACAGATCGCGTCCGATCGGAAGCTTGAACCAGGTCTTGTATTTTCTGAACTCGGCGTAGGGCAGCATGAGGATGAGCTTGCGCTGCTCGAGGTAGCAGCCGACGGCGTTGGGCCCGGCTTCCTCCGGAATCCTTGGGACGATTTCAAGCCGTAGAGGGTCGATGGGCTGCAGGCCTTGAGCCGCAAAGAAGGTCAACGCGTCCTGCGCACCCTGGCAGACCTCACGGAATTCCGTCGCATTGGCCGCGAGGATTTGCAAATCCGAAACCGGGCAGTGACGACCCGGCACAGCGTCCCGGATTTCGCTTGCTTGCGCAGAGGAAAACAAAACGGATGCGATCAGAAGAAAGGATCCGAGTCTGCGGAGTGTTTGAAGCCCTCTTTTCATCGTGGTGAAAATCCGCTCTACGTCGCTTGCTGCAGGGCTTCGAGGCTTTGCTCCACGCTTGCCTTGGGGACGTGAGCTTCCACACAATACTGGTGCGACACGCCTGCATCCGTGATGCGGCAACGCGTCGGACAGGGCCATGGAACGCCTGCCGCGTGAATCGATTACCTGCCCGCTCAAGCATGAAGCCAGCCAGGCCCTGACTGTGAAACCACCACGACTTCAGGCATGCCGTGGGGTCAGTACTGATCGGCCAGCCAGCCGTCCAGAACAGTGCACGCCTCCGGGTTGGGTTCGCTGCTTGCCCGGCCCAATATCGGCGTATAGCAGAGGTATTGATTGCCGGAGTCATCCGACAGATTGCGCAGGGGCATCGGACCCAGGGTCTCGAAGCCACGCGCGTCCATCATGATGAACCGGAAGTCATCGCCGACGCTGACTTCCAGCCTGCCGCCGTTGCCTTCGCCGAATTTTTCCCACCAGGTATCCGGATCGGCGCCGTCGTAGAAGGGGGGCGTGCCCTGCCCTGTGTCGGTGTGCCAGGCCATGATGGTGGGATCCTTCATCTGGTTTTCCCTGGCGACATCTTTGGCCAGGAGACTTGCCCTCTGGTAATCGGGGGGCTTGCCCTGGTAGTCGATATGGATGTTTCGCATGCTGTTTCCTCCTGGAAGTGGACTGCCCGTCGGCATACGAAAATGTTGCCAGCTGGCTTCCTTGTCTGGTTTGTAGGCCAATACCAGACAAAAACAATCAAGTATTTTTGATGGCCGGCCTGATCACTGGTGACATGGGACTTTTCCCATTCCGCCGAGTATCGCAGGCTCGAATTGTTCATCCATCGGGGCTGTCGCGCCGTTGTCTCCTGCTGATTCGTTCTCTCGTTGGTAGGCTGCTGCGGTTTGGCAAGCCGCCCCTGGCTGGTGTGCAATGCGTCCATCCTGGGTGGTCGGACTGGCCGCCTGCATGCATGCATGCAGCACGATCTCTCTGAATAGCCAAAAATGATTTGCCTGCGTCATCTCGTATCGCTTGTTCGCAACGAAACCAGGCAAGAAAAGGGACGGAGACGCGTCAGCGCCTGCGCTACGCTGAAGACCTGGATCGGAACGGCAGTTGGGAGGCGGACGGGCAGTCAGCCTGGCTGCGTGGAATTCACGCCAGCAAATACGTTGCAACCGGCAATGAGCAGTTGTTGGGAGAGCGCTGGACTCTATGATGCAGGGTGTTGCAGTTTGTGCGTCAGCCACAACAGTTCAGATCCGGATTTTTCGCAAGGAGGGTTGCCATGCCACCAACACCCACGATCTTTCGCCGCTCTTGCGTGGCAGTCACGCTCGCGCTTGCACTGGCAGCCTGCGGAACGCAGGCGCCGCTGAAGACCGACACGCCATCAATGGAGCAACGCCTGCTCGATCTCGAACACCGGTTGGACAGCCTGGAGGCACGCAACGCGGTTGCACCGCCTTACCGCAACAAGTCGGAGATCGAGGCACACATCAAGGCACTTGAAGAAGAGCGAAGCAAGCTGCTTGTCAGTTATACCGACCAGCATCCCGCCATCAGGGATATCGACCGCATGTTGGCAATCCTCAACAATCAGTTGAAGACGATGGAGTAGCCATGGCGTCTGCGCATGTTTGGCAGCGGCACCTGGCCCACCTTCAGGGACGCTGGCATGCGCCCCTCCTTGATCACCCCATCACGCCTCGAAAGCGCACACAAGACTGTGGGACCGACATCTCGAAAGGGTGAAAAGACTTCCCGAATGTCCGGTCGGCATGGCGGGGTTGCAGGGCCATCCTTCCTATCGACCAAAAGAAGGGAGCAGGCGCGTCAGCGCCTGCTCCCTGGTGAAGACCGTGATCGGAGCGACCTGGTTTAATAATTACGGTCGCGGTCGCGGTCGCGGTCCTTATCCTGACCCTGGCCCTTGCCCTGCCCCTGGCCTTGACCCGGTCCCTGGCCCGGTCCCTTGCCCCACTGGTCGTAGTATTTCCTCACTTCGGGGTCACGCGGCTGGTATTGGTATTTCTGCTGATGAAGCTGGTACTGCTGCTCCACCTGGCGGGGATAGCGATTCCCTGAATATTGCCCCTGGTAGGCAGGCAACGGGGCAGGCCGTTCCCATCTGTCCCAATCGCCTCTGCGCTCCTGCCATTCACGGCCCCAGTGATCACCCCAGCGTGGCGGTGCATCCGGTGTCCAGCCGTGAAAGTATTTGGGGGGGCGGCGGTAGTAGCGCACGGGAACGCGCAGGACGTACACGGGCACATCCATTCGATCCACACGACCCCAGGGTCCGTTGTACCAGGCACTCGCATACCAGTCATCATCCTGGTAAACCCAATACATGCCGTCGTAAAAGAAGTAGTTCGCTGCCAGATTCGGCGCGTAGTAGACCGGATATTCCGGCACGCGGACAAGACGGGGGTAAGCCGGCAGGTTGATCCCGATTCGTACGTTCGGGGTCCCGATGGCGATGCTCACCTGAGAAGCAGAAGCGGCCAGCGGCGACATCAATACCCCCAGCACGAGGATTACATTGCGAATTTTCAGCATGGTGTGACCTCCAGGTCAATAACCAAAGCGCAGTCAAGATTGACCGCTTTTGCCCAGTTTAGGGACTAACTCGACCGCCTATAAAATAAAACGTCGGCCGAAAAACAGCTTAATCGGCTCAGCGGCGAATGAAGCGGAGCAGGATCACCACGATCGCGATGACCAGAAGAATGTGAATGAATCCGCCCATGGTGTAGGAGGTAACCAAACCCAGCAACCACAGGATGATCAGTATTACTGCAATAGTCTCAAGCATGTTTGCCACTCCTCGTTATTGAAATTGTTTGACGACTGCCCCGCCAACTCGCCGGAGGCCGGGGCCTTGCCCCGGTACTACACAGTCAGGAATATTTGCCAGCCCCCGCCCCCCGGACTTGGAGTCGGGAACCGGGTGACGGCGATCAGTTCAACGTCACTTGAGCCGTATATCGTTCTTGACCGAGGTCACGCCTTTCACAGCACGTGCCAACTCGACTGCCTTGCTCGCCTCAGCTTGCGTAGCCACAAAGCCACTCAGTTGAACCACGCCCTTGAAGGTCTCGACTTCGATCTGATAAGCCTTGGTCAGGGGATCTCCGATCAAGGAAGTCTTCACCTTGGTGGTGATCCAGGCGTCGTCGACGAACTCGCCGGTCCCCTGTGTGGTCTCTGTGGATGCGCACCCTACAAAGGACCCCGCCGAAACGGCCAGGAAAACTGCGGTAAGAATACTGTTGATTTGTTTCATGGTGACACTCCCAAAGTTTGGCTAAAAATGCTTCTTCAATTGAACGAAACCTTACTCCACATATGAAGCAAAGTCTGTGCACTACCGCACATTTATAATATTAGTACATGAATGTGAACAGGACACGCAAATCTTGATTGAACACTCCATTCCTCTTCAATGATCTTCGGTCTTTCGCGGCGCCTGTTCGCCTTGCGCCACCGCATGCAGGCCCTGTTTATCGGCGCGATTTGCGGCAGCGGGATAGACCTGGGCTAGCCCATCATCCGGTCGTAGGTCGCCTTGTCGGCTTCGTAGCACCCGCAGGAAGCGGCTTCCAGGCCGCGGCGGTCGAGAACCGTGACATCTCCACGGCGATAGCTGATCAGTTTTCGGTTTTGCAGCGACGTCGCGGCCTTGGTGACGCCGACGCGACGCACGCCCAGCATTAGGGCGAGGAACTCGTGCGTGACATGAAACCCGTCCGCGTGCGCCCGGTCCTGCGTCATCAGCAGCCAGCGGGCGAGGCGTGCCTCCACTACGTGAAAGCGGGTGCAGGCCGCGTTTTGCGCAAGCTGGCCCATCACCACATAGAGGTAGCGCTTCAGCCCCCGTTGCAGGGCGGGGCTCAATCCGAGTTCGCGGCGAAACGGCGCGGTGTTCATCCGCAGCGCCGGGCCCGCACCCTGCACCACGGCGTGGAGCGGCGACACATCCACCCCGAGGATGAGGGAAATCCCGAGCATGCCTTCATCACCGACCAGCCCCACCTCCAGGCTGGCGCAGCTACCGACCGGCGTGGTCAGGGAAACGAAGCCTTCGGTGGGAAAATACACATGGCGGATTCGCTCGCCAGGCTCGGCCAGGACCTCGGCGAACACCAGGTCGACCGGCTCACAACCCGCCAGAAAACGCTGGCGATCCCTGCGCGGCAAGGCCGTGATCAGGCGATTGGTGGCGGGGGCTGGCGGGGGATTCGGCACGTGGACTCTCCTGGCATGGGGGAAAACCCGGCAAGCGGCACAAGGAGGGCTGGCTATGACGCCCCTAGGTCGGATACGGCTCCAGGGGAAAACCAATCCCATGGATGGGGACTTCGCAGTATCAGGGCAATCTCGACGGCTGTCTGGGCGGTAGCGCACATAGGGTTGCCGCCGGGATGCGCGGACACGTGCGATGCACGCATCCAGACAAGCGGATTACGGCGTGACTTCATACGGCAGCAGGCGATCGAACTCCTTCTTGACCACCGCGTAGCACTCGCAGGCCCGCGCCTCCAGGCCCGGCCGGTCGAGCACGGTGATACGGCCACGGTTGTATTGAATCAAGCCCGCCCGCTGCACGTTGCCGGCGGCTTCCGTCACGCCCTCGCGGCGCACCCCGAGCATGTTGGCGATCAGCTCCTGGGTCATGACCAGTTCGTTGGAGGACAGGCGGTCGAGGCTCAGCAGCAGCCAGCGACAGAACTGCTGGTCGAGCGAATGATGGCGGTTGCACACCGCCGTCTGCGCCATCTGCGTCAGCAGTGCCTGGGTGTAGCGCAGCAATAGCCGCTGCATCGGACCGGCACGAAAGAACTCATCCTTCAGCAACTGCGCTTTCAGCCGGTAGGCGTGCCCCTCGCTTTGCACCACCGCCCTGCTGGTGGTGGACTCGCCGCCCATGAAGAGCGAGACGCCGACGACCCCCTCGTTGCCGACCACGGCGATTTCGGCCGACGCGCCATCCTCCATGACGTAGAGCAGGGAAACGATGGCCGTGGTCGGGAAATAGACGTGGCGCATCTGAACGCCAGGCTCGTAGAGCACATGGCCGAGCGGCATCTGGACCCATTCGAGATCGGGAAGGAGGCGCGCGTATTCATCCGCCGGAAGGGCGGCAAGCAGGTGGTTCTGATGGGGGTCATGGGGGCTGGGCATGAGCGATCTCCTGTTTGTCCGGCGCATTCAAAATACCTCGCCAGCATGACCGCTTCGAATGCTTGAGGCCCTCTTAGTATAAATGCCCCGCCTGAAATGTGTTCCAAAGCATACAGAGCCGGCTGGGCGAGCGGGACAACGGCCGCGCACTCGATTGCCGGCTGTGTACGTTAGCAGACAGACGGTGACGCAGGTCCTGCCTAGGCTTGAATCATCGGAGCCAGGATGAATGCAAGGCCTGCACCGCGGCCACGTGCGAATCAAGCCAAGGTGCGTTGATGGCGGCCAGGGTCGGCGCCTGCAACCACGCTCGAATTGTTCTATGCTGCGACTGTTGCGCAGAGTGGGTTCGCTTGATCACGGCTGCTGTTTTGGCAGCCTTCACCATCGTCGCTATTGCTGGATATCCAGGGAGAAATGCAATGAACGCAAGCAAAATGTTGGCAATCGTACTGATCGTGGCCGGAGCACTGGGGTTGGTGTATGGCGGATTCACCTACACCAAGGATACCCATGTGGCCAAGGTGGGGCCGATTGAAATGTCGATCAAGGACAAGGAAACGGTCAACATTCCCATCTGGGCCGGTCTGGGAGCGATAGTGGCGGGTGTGGCCCTGCTGTTTGTGCGCAAGTAAAAGCAATTACGCGCGATTGGCATAAGCCTGTTTGGTACCACAAGGTGGCTGCCGATCGCGGTGAATCGCGCTGTGCAGGCGCATACCGCCAAACTGATGCATAAGCGCGCCAGATTCCTGTTGTCGAGTTCCAGGAATCAAGCTTTCCACGACACTGTCTTTTTCACCCTGATGACCTCGATCCCTACCAGGCGATCCCAAGAAATCCGCGATCGAATCATCAGGTAATACGTTCCCGGCGTTTCGCCGGACACAACACATCAGGCCAGTGCCGCGCTGACTACCCCGAGTACCAACAAGGAGAAGGTCATCGTCATCAAAGAGTTCGGGTTTTCGGCACGCTCACAGAATGCGTTGCGTCACGACCACGATACCGAGTTGCTGCGCTCCGAACTGTTCAGCATCGAACAACTGAAGCGCCACGCGGTCACGCTGGCGGGCCAGCATCGAGTCGATCCGCGTCCGGGGCCGGACAGGTTGCTGCCTCGGCTGGCGGACAACGCGCGCGTTCTGCTGACGGCATACGACGTCGTCACCGCCGCAGCGACGCCGGGGCAACGTATCGTGCCGGCAGAGGCCTGGCTGCTCGACAATTTCTATTTGATCGAGCAGCAGATCGGGCTTGCGCGTCGGCATCTGCCGCGCGGATACAGCCGGCAGTTGCCGCGTCTGGTCGATGGCCTGTCAGCCGGATTCCCCCGCATTTACGACCTGGCGCTGGAGCTGATCTCGCACATGGACGGCCGCGTCGACAGCGACAATGCCACCCAGTTCGTCGCCGCCTACCAGACCGTCGAGCCCTTGAAGCTGGGCGAGCTGTGGGCCTTCCCGATCATGCTGCAGCTGGCGCTGCTCGAAAACCTGCGCCGCGTCGGCGTGCGTATCGCCCAGCGGCGCGAGGAGCGCGATGCGGCCATCACCTGGGCAGACCGCATGCTCGCCACGGCCGAACAGGAACCGAAACAGCTGATCCAGTTGCTGGCCGAGTTTGCCAACGCCGATGTGCCGCTGACCGCGCCGTTCGTTGAGGAATTTTACGACCGGCTCCAGTCTCAGGGCCCCGCCATGGCCTTCGTTCAAACCTGGGTCGAGCACAAACTGTTCGAACAGGGGGTGACCGCCACCGCTTTGTCGGAGGCGGACGGCCGAACCGCAGCGGCCAACCAGATCTCCATCGCCAACAGTATCGGCAGTCTGCGCTTCATCGGCGCCATGGACTGGAAGCACTACGTCGAGTCGCTCAGTGTCGTCGAACAGACCTTGCGTGAAGACCCGGCGGGGATGCACGCGAGCCAGGATTTCGCCACCCGCGACCGCTACCGCCATGTCATCGAAGACGTGGCGCGAGGCAGCACGTGTAGCGAAATGGCGGTGGCACACGCAGCCGTTGTTCTTGCGCAGGCCGCTGCCGCGCAACGCAGCCAACACGACCGCAGTGCGCATGTCGGCTACTACCTGATCGATCAGGGACGGCAGCGCCTGGAGCGTGCGGTCGGCTTCCGGCAGTCGTTGCGATCCCGCGTCAGGCGGGCGAGCCGGCATGTCCGCCTGCCCCTTTATCTCGGCCCTATCCTGTTGCTTACGCTGCTTGCGACAGCGGTCGTGCTGTCCGCACTCGGCGGGTTCGAAGCGGACGACGCACGGATCTGGTTCCTGGTACTTCCCCTCGTCATCGCTGCCTCGGCGCTGGCCGTCTCGCTGGTGAACCTGCTGGTCACGCTCGCCCTGCCGCCGCGGGCGCTGCCACGACTGGACTTCTCCAAGGGGATTCCGGACGGCCACCGCACCATGGTGATCGTTCCCACCCTGCTGGCAAGACAGCAGGACGTCGACGAGCTGCTCGAAGCCATGGAGATCCGCTATCTCGGCAATCGCGATCCCAATCTGTTCTTTGCCCTGCTGACTGATTTTCGCGACGCGCCCGAACAGACGCTGCCGGAGGACGCGGCCTTGCTCGCCTACGCGCGCACTGCAGTCGAGGCGCTCAACGAGACCTACCGCGACGATCGCCCGTGTGTCTTCTATCTGTTTCACCGCCCCCGTGTATGGAATCCGTTCGAGCGGGTGTGGATGGGATATGAGCGCAAACGCGGCAAGCTTGAGCAGTTCAATGCCTGGCTCAGGGGCGGGGCGCAAACGGCTTTCTCGGACATCGTCGGCGACCCATCCCTCCTCGCTTCGATCCGGTATGTCATCACCCTGGATACCGACACGCAGCTGCCGCGCGACGCGGCACGCACCCTGATCGGCAACCTCGCCCATCCGCTCAACCGGCCGGTCTACGATGCCACCAAAGGACGCGTCGTCGACGGCTACGCAATCCTGCAGCCGCGCGCCTCGATCAGCCTGACCAGTGCCAGCCAGTCACGTTTCACCAAACTGTTCGCGGGCGACGCCGGCATCGACCCCTACACACGCGAGGTCTCGGACGTCTACCAGGATGTGTTCGGAGAAGGCTCCTTCATCGGCAAGGGCATCTACGACGTGGATGCGTTCCGCCAGGCCGTCGACGGACGCTTTCCGGAGAACCTCATCCTCAGTCACGATTTGCTGGAAAGCGGGTATGCGCGTTCGGCCCTGGTGACTGATGTCGACCTCATCGAAGAGCATCCCGCCAGCTATGCCATAGAGGCCAGCCGGCGCCACCGCTGGATACGCGGCGACTGGCAACTGGCCGGCTGGCTGCTGCCGCGCGTGCCGGGACCCCGGGGCGTGAATGGCGCGAAGGAAAAGCGGCAAGCCAACCCGCTCTCGGCCCTGTCGCTGTGGAAGCTTTTCGACAACCTGCGGCGCAGCCTGGTGGCGCCGGCGCTGCTTGCCCTGCTGGTGGAAGGATGGCTTTGGGGACCGGGTCCCGTGTGGTTGTGGACCCTGCTGGTGGTGGCGGTGGTGTGCCTGCCCTCCCTGCTGTCCACCGTGATCGAACTGATTCGCAAGCCGGAAGAGCGCGACTGGCTGGTTCATCTGAACCTGACCGGCAAATCCGCGGGCCGCCCGGTCACGCTCGCCGTGCTGACGCTGGCCTTTTTGCCCTACGACACGCTGATCTGCCTGGGGGCGATCCTGCGCTCGGGCGTGCGCATGCTGTTCACTCGACGCGGCTTGCTGCTGTGGCAACTGCCCGCCTACGCACGCCGCAACGCACGCCAGTCGATGGCCGACTTTTTCCGAGAGATGTGGATCGCGCCGGTTCTTGCGCTGGCGCTGGGTGTGGCATTGGCAATCGCAAGCCGACCGGCTGCGTGGGTCGTCGCTGCGCCCATCCTGTTGCTGTGGCTGGTGTCGCCCGTCGTCGCCTGGTGGATCAGCCGGCCGCTGGCCGCCCCAACTCCGGGCCTGACTATCGGTCAAGAGGCCTTCCTGCGGACATCTGCCCGTCGCACCTGGCGCTACTTCGCGGATTTCGTCGGTCCGGATGACAACTGGCTGCCGCCCGACAACTTCCAGGAGTATCCGGCGCCGACCATCGCCTCGCGTACCTCGCCCACCAACATTGGCATGTCGCTGCTGGCCGACCTGGCCGCCGTCGATTTCGGTTATCTCACGGTCGGGGAATGCCTGCAGCGCGTCGGCAACACCCTGGCCTCGATGGGCAAGCTGGAGCGCTACCGCGGTCATTTTTACAACTGGTACGACACCCGCACGCTGCAACCGCTGCATCCGCAATACGTCTCGTCGGTGGACAGCGGCAACCTGGCCGGCAGCCTGCTCACCCTGCAGGCGGGGCTGGCTGAGCTGAAGCATCAGCCAGTGCTGTCAGCCAACGCGCTGCAGGGTCTGCAGGACACCCTGCAGGTGCTGGCAGAGCAGCTGCCCGCCTCACCCGCCCCCGAACTGGCGAAAAAGATCGGCCTGCTGCAGGACACCCTCCACGCGCTCACGCTCGAGGGCCCGCCGCAGACGCTGGCTGCCGCCGCCAGCGCGCTGAACGAAATTCACCGCATCGGCGGCGAGTTGGTTGCATGGCTGCCGACCGATACCGGTATCGACGACGAACTTTACCACTGGGCGCAGGCATTCGACCAGCAGTCCCGTGCCCTGCGGGACGAGCTTGCATCGCTGGTGCCCGAACCGTGGCAGGGCAGCACCCTCCCGAACCGGATGGAACTGGCCGCCGCGGGTGCAGCGGGCGCTGTGACGCAGCTCGGCCTCATCGATGAACTGATGAACCGTTGCCGCGAATTGGCGGTAATGGATTTCGAGTTTCTCTACGATGCCGCGTGCGGCCTCTTGACCATCGGCTACGACGTCGGCGAACGGCGCCGCGACCCGTCCTGCTACGACCTCCTGGCGTCGGAAGCGCGCCTGGCCAGTTTCCTGCTCATCGCGCAGGGACAGGTGCCGCAGAAGCACTGGTTCGCGCTCGGCCGCCTGCTCACCAGCCATGGCGGCGACGTCAGCCTGATTTCGTGGAGCGGCTCGATGTTCGAGTACCTGATGCCGCAGCTGATCATGCCGAGCTACCCAAACACCTTGCTGGAGCAGACCTGCAAGGCCGCGGTGTCGCGCCAGATCGAATACGGCCGGCAACGCGCGGTGCCCTGGGGCATTTCCGAGTCCTGCTACAACGCCACCGACATGCACAAGGTCTACCAGTACCGGGCGTTCGGCGTGCCCGGACTCGGCTTCAAGCGTGGGCTGGGCGACGACCTGGTGATCGCGCCCTACGCCAGCGCCCTGGCACTGACGGTAATGCCACGGGAAGCCTGCCGCAACCTGCAGACGCTGGCCGACCAGGGATTCCTCGGCGCCTACGGCTTCTACGAGGCGATCGACTACACGCCCACGCGGGTGCCGCGCGGCAAGCCGCACGCCATCGTGCGGTCGTTCATGGCGCACCATCAGGGCATGAGCCTGTTGGCCTTTGCGCATGTCCTGCTCGACCAGCCGATGCAGCGCCGCTTCATGTCCGACCCGCTCGCGCGGGCGACCGAATTGCTGCTGCAGGAGCGGGTGCCGAAGAAGGGCGCCACCCTGCACCCGCACGCGGCCGAAGTGAGCGCCGCCGCACGTCCGCCCAGCGCGGACGTCGGCTCGATCATGCGCGTGTTTTCCGATCCGAACACGCCGATCCCCGAAGTGCACCTGCTGTCGAACGGCCGCTACCACGTCATGGCGACCCATGCCGGCGGCAGCACCAGCCGCTGGCGTGACCTCGCCATCACCCGCTGGCGCGAGGATGCCACGTCCGATGGCTGGGGCACCTTCATCTACCTGCGCGACCGCGACAGCGGAAAGTATTGGTCGACTGCGTATCAACCGACCCTGCGCCGCGCCGACCACTACGAGGCGATCTTCGTGCAGGCGCGCGCCGAATACCGGCGGCGCGACCAGGCGATCGAGGCGCACACCGAGATCAGCGTGTCTCCCGAGGACGACGTCGAAATCCGCCGTGTCACGCTCACCAACCAATCGTCCCGCACCCGTCACATCGAGGTGACGAGCTACGCGGAAGTGGTGCTGGCACCGTTGAATGCCGACCTGGCGCATCGCTCGTTCAGCAATCTGTTCGTGCAGACCGAAATCCTGCCCGAGCGCCAGGCGATCCTCTGCACCCGGCGTCCCCGCACGCCGGGCGAGCAGGTGCCGTGGATGTTCCATCTGCTGGCCGCGCCGGGTGTGAAGGCTGACGAACCCTCCTACGAGACCGACCGCGCCCGCTTCATCGGGCGGGGGCGCACGGCGGCCAACCCGGTGATGCTGGATAGCGGCGACAGCGCTGCGGCCCTGTCGAACCATGATTTATCAAACACGGCGGGGTCGGTGCTCGATCCCATCGTGGCGATCCGCCGCACCCTGACTCTGTCCCCCGACGAATCGGCGAGCGTGCAGATCATTTCCGGCGTCGCGGACACGCGCGAGGCCGCATTGGCCCTGCTGGAGAAATATTGCGACCGCCACTTCGTCGAGCGCGCATTCGAAATGGCCTGGTTCCAGAGCCAGGAAGTGCTGCGTCACCTCAACGCCACCGAAGCCGGTGCCCAGGTCTTCGGCCGTCTGGCCAACTCCGTCATCTACGGCAATGCCCTGCGCCGCGCCGCGCCCGGCATCATCGTCCGCAACCAGCTGGGGCAATCCGGGCTGTGGCGCTTCGGCATCTCGGGCGATCTGCCGATCGTCAAGCTGCGCATCGGCGATATCAACCGCATCGATCTGGTCAAGCAGGTGCTGCAGGATCTGATCATGGGACTGATCAACGCGGGGCCCGAAGCGCAGGTAGTCGACAAGCCGGGCGGTGTCTTCGTGCGGCGTGCCGAAGAGCT
>JBGSTQ010000348.1:0-10124 GCA_041736375.1 Thiobacillaceae bacterium | reverse complement strand
GCTCCAGCGCTGGCTGGCGGGCGCTGCCTGGACGGGCGCACTTTGCGTGACCGGGGTGCTGCAGGCGCTGACCAGAGCCAACGCAAGAATGGCCAGCAGGGTGGGGAGCGTTTTCATGTCGAGGGTCCTTCCGAAAACCCGGGATGATAGACCATCTGCTCGACTCGAGACTCGGCACCCGTCCTTGGCAAGGATTCGAACGTCACCGCATCCTGGCAGCAAGAGTCGCATCGGGCCGTGAGGGAACCATCCCCCCGTGATAGCGAGGGTCGATGGCAGCCGCGGCACACTGGCAATGGAAATGTCAATTGGCCTTGAAGCCACTTGCCCATTCAGGACATTGCTATCTATTATGCAATTCGGAATCTATCGGTTACCTTCAAATGCCCTGTCAACGATCTTTAAGAAGAATGGCGCGGCGTTTTATATGAGCAGCAGGCGCTGCCGCAGGTGATGACAATGTTGGACCAGCCAAAGGGTCACACGAGACGTTTCCCGAACATTCAAACTGACAAGGGGTGAACATGAAACAGAAATCTTTAGCTAGGCGAGTTCTGCGGCAGGGCTTGCTGGCCACGATGGTCGCCGCAAGCTTCGGTTTAACAGCCGCAACCGCTTCGGCGAATGGCGACATCAACCAACACGCCGACGAGATCCTGCGTGCGATGTCCGACTATATGGGCGGCGCCAAGTCCTTGTCCTTCGAGGCCGACATTTCGAACGAGGTCATGACCGTCGAGGGGCAGAAGCTGCAATTCAACAGCTACGCCACCGTCGAGTTGGAACGGCCGTCGCATTTCAGGATCAAGCGCAAGGGCAGGTTCGCCGACGTCGCCCTCAGCTATGACGGCGCCCAGATGAGCCTGTACGGCAAGGAGCTCAACGCCCATATGCAGAAACCGTTGGTCGGGACGATCGACGACGCGTTGCGTGACTTCGAGCGCAGCAGTGGCCTGGCCCTCCCGGGCGTTGATCTGCTGCTGCTCAACCCGTATGCCATCCTGACCGGCGAGGTGACCAGCAGCGGCTACTACGGCACCGCCTGGGTCGGCGGCTTCGAGTGCCATCATCTGGCTTTCCGCACTCCCAAGGTCGATTTTCAGGTCTGGGTCGATGCCGGCGAGCATCCGCTGCCTAGAAAATATGTGATCACCACCAAGTGGACCACGGGCGCCCCCCAGTACAGCGTGCAGTTGAGGAACTGGAACACCAAGCCCGAGTTCGGCGCCGAGCGGTTCAAGTTCATACCGCCCCTTGGCTCATTGAAAATTGAGACACTCCCGCTCGACGAGGCCGGCGAGATCATCGTCCCAGAGGAGGGCAAATGATGAAAAAATCGACATTTCTGATGCTGGCGCTAGCCGTTCCACTGGTCGGCTTGGACTTTGGTCCCGGTGATTTCGCGGTGCCCAGCATCGTGATCAATGAGGCCCATGCCATCGTCGGCCGTCCGCTGACACCCGTGAGCGTGGCCGGGGTCGCACGCCGCACCACGCGGCGGATGGTCTACGCGACGAGTATCTACGTGGCCACGCTGCCACCTTCCTGCACGACGGTCATCATCGAGGGCACCACGCTGCAACAATGCGGCGGCACCTATTACCAGCCTTCCGGCTCGCAGTACGTGGTCGTCAACATCGTGGACCAATAAGCCCGGCTGGGATTTGGCGTTCAGCCGAATCCCGTCGAGTGCAAGCTCCAGGCTGTTTCTCCGGACAGCGGACAGGCCAGCGCCTGTCCGCCGCAGTCCGACTTCTGGCTATTCCTGCTTTTCCGGTTCCGATTCCGGGCATTCTTCCTCGGCCTTCATGGCGTCGGCGTCAGACTCGTCCCCATCGCTCTCCTCTTCGGCAGGGGACGACAGCACACCTTCCTCGGTCAAACGGGTTCTAAGGCTGTAGACCCCCGCATTGGCATTCGCTGCCCGCGACGCCGCCTCGTAGGACATGATCTTTGCATGGATCGCATTCGTCGCTGCCATCTGGCTGTTAGCCAGCGCCTCGGCCGCATGCTTGGTCGCCTCGGCAGACTGTCTCGCGGCGGTGGCGCCCTCAGTTGCGGCTTGATTGGCCGACTGACTGGCGGTCTGGGTGTTCGAAGCCGCTTCGGCGGCGGCCGCCTTGGCCTGATCGCTGGCCGTGAGGGCCGCCACGGCGGTGGTTTGCGAATCTCCCGCGACCGTCCTGGCCTCCTGTGCGACCGTCCTCGCTTCCTGTGCGGTCTTGCTGGCCTGGGCGGCAGCGGCCTGAAGTTCGTCCACCCGCTTCTTCAGGGTTTCGAGATCGCTGGTGGTGGCACAACCTGCGGTCAGGCCGAGAAGCAGGATAGGCAGGGACAGTTTGCCCGTCTGCATGAAGTTGATCGTCATGGTGTTTCTCCCTTGCCGGCTGGAATTAAGAAGACAAATTAGTCTTGATATATATCATGTGAGCCACCTTGCTCAATCAAGGATTCCGCTTGCCTGATGGCATGCGACATTGCATTGATCACGGTGCAGGCGCGGCAGGGGTGGCCTCAGGCGCAGCTTCGACCGCTGGCTGCTTGCCCGCCCCGAGGCTCATCTTGCTGGGAACCAGTTTGTCCTTGGCAGACTGTTTGGCGGGATCGGCGACACTGACGCGGCCGGCGTCGAGACCGAGCTTGACGAGGGAATCGCGCATGCCCTGGCCGCGCGCCTGGGCAAGTTTGACCAAGGCATCGTCTTCGATTTTCGTCTGCTGGGTCAGGCGCTCAAGCAGTTCGGCGTGGAAGGCGGACGTGGGGCCGGTGTCGCGGGTCTTGAAGCGGCGGGCGAGGCGCTCGACCGTTTCGCTTTCCATCACGCGGGCGGCGGCACTTGCGTTCTTGTCCTGGAAGCTGGCGCGCAGCTTCTTGTACTCCTCCTTGCCGACACGCTCGGCGTAGCGGTCTTCGAGCCAGGTCTGGATCTTGTAGTTATTGACGTCCACCGGGCCGGGCGCTTCGCCGGCGGCGAGCTTGATGCCGGCCACCGTGACGGCTTCGCGGCGCATGGCGAGTTCCTGCAAAGCCCGCCGGTCGGCCTCGGGATCGTAGCCCGGCTCCAGGGTCAGGGTCAGCGCAGGCCGCTTGGCCAGGCCTTCGGCCAGGGTCTTGAGCTTTTCCTGTTCGGGCGGCAGCAGCGCGCTGCTGCCGGGATCGAAGTCGACGGACTCGAGCTTTTCCGAACTGATGCCGAGCAGGCTGCCCAGAGCACGGAAGGGCGCGGTGACCAGCTTGGTCAGGACGTTGACGATGGCTTTCCAGATGATCTTGCCGTAGCTGAACTGCGGGTCGTCGAGGCTGCCGGAAATGGGCAAGTCGAGGTCGATGATGCCATTGCTGTCCTGCAGCAGGGCGATGGCGAGGTCGAGCGGCAGATTCATGGCATCGGGGCTGTCGACGCGATCACCCAACTTGAGTTTGTTGATGACGAACTTGTTTTCACCCGACAGCTGGCGATTCTTGATCTTGTATTCGAGATCGACCGAGAGCTTGCCGGAATCGATCTTGCGCCCGGCAAACTTGCCGGAGTATGGCGTCAGGTTGGTCATTTCCAGGTTGCGGAAGGTCAGCTCGATGTCAGTGAAATCGGTCGCCCGGAATGGCTGGATCGATCCGCGCACGCGCGCCGAGCCGAAATCGTCGACCTTGCCGTCGAGTTCAACCTGCGCCATGGTCGACGAATCGGTCGACAGCCCGGTGACGACGCCGCCGAGGTCGTGCATGCGGGTGCCGAACTGCGGCGTCAGCGAAAGATCGGCGAATTCCACATTGGCGCTGACGATGCGCAGACGCTCGATGGCAACCGGGAAGGCATCCGGCTCGGCAGGCGCCGCGGGTTCGGCGGGCTTTGCCGGCTCGGCGGGCCTTGCTTCCTCGGTAGGCGCCGTGGCTGTGGCGGCAGGCTTGTCGGTCGCCTCCGGTTTGCGCAGGATGCGCTTCAGGTTGATCGATTTGTCCTCGAAAATGATGACCTTGCCGAAGGGGTTCAGTGCCACCATTTCGGTGATGTGCAGCCGATTGGGATTGAGCGTGAATTCGAGGCTGTCGGACGACAACTTTTTCCAGCTGAGGAAAGCCTCCTCGGTGTCCTCTTCGGTGATCGCCAGATCGTCGACCGCGAAGCCGCCGTCATAATCCAGCTTCAAGCCCGACTTCGCGCGCTCGAAAGCCAGCTTGCCTCGGCTGGACCCTGTGCCCGAACGCAGGTTGAGCTTGGCGAAGCGGTTGACGTAGGGCGCAAATGGCTGCAGCGTCACCTGGTCGAGCTTGAGGTCCAGCCTGCCCGAGCGCCTGGCCAGGATCAATGTGCCGCGTGCATCGAAACGGCCGCCCCGCTTGAGCGCAAAGCCGGCTTCCACGGGCACGTTGCCCTTTCTCTGGATCTCGAGTTCTTTCAGCGGAACCGCCTTGACCATGTCCAGACTGAGATCCGTCAGGGTGACAAAGCCCTTGACGATATCGAGCCTGACCGGCGAATCGGGTGACTGGTCGACGATGCCGACCTCGATGCCATCGAGGCTGAGGCGCGCGAGCCGAACGTCCATCGGCTTGGCCGATTCCGTGGCCGTTTTGGCGGGAGCGGCCTCTGGGGCACCGGGCGCCTTTTTCAGAATGTCGGTCCAGTTGAGATTTTTTTGCTTGTCCAGCGTCACCGTGGTTTTGACACCGTTCAGCTCCACCGCCTCGATGGCCATGCGATTTTCCGCCAGGTTCAAGCCCGCGTTGATCAGCGCCACGCGCTGCAACTCCGCTACCGGCTGCGTCCCCGACTGCATCCGGATCGGCCCCAGCGCCGCATTCACCGGGCCGACCTCGATGGCAGTCGTGGCGCCTACTTCACCTGTCAGCGCCGCAGTCAGGTCAAAGTCCTCGACGCTTGCACTCAAGGGCTGGGCAAAGCCCTGGTCGGTGAACCGCGCCGACCAGTGGGCCAGCTTGATTTCGCTCACGCCAACTTTCCACGGAGCAATGGGGGCTGCGGTTTTGGGCGGAGCCGGCTTTACAACTGCAACGCCCTCCTCGGACAAAAACAGCGTTTGCCAGTCCAGCTTGCCCTTGACGTCGCGAGTCGCCGTGATTCTGCCGCCGACCATGCTCACGCCTGCCACCCCGACGTGGCGCTTGGCCAGATCAAGGTTGGCATTGCTGACGCGCGCCTCGGCAAGCTCCAGCACCGGTGCGCCGTTGCCACGCTGCACCAGAGCCAGGTTCTGCAGAAGCAGGTTGGCGCCGCTGATCTGCAGCCAGGGCACATCATCGCCCGCCTTGTCTCGAACCATGGCGAAACGGTAACGTAGCCCGGCGGCCAGCGTGCCGGCCGGCAGATCAAAATTGCGCGGGCTTTTGACCACACGCAGCAGATTGGTCAGACGTACGCCTTCAAGGCCGATCTCACCGCTCGAGGCGATTGGATTCAATCCGACGTCGCCCTTCCACTTGAGCGTCCCCCCCTGCTCCGGCAGCTTGGCGGCAATCAGATAATCGCCGCGATCCTCGGGGAGGGTAGACAACCCATCGAGCTCGATACCCAACGGCTGCAGCGACACCTTGAAGGGTTTGCCCGAGCGGTTGGCGTCGCTGTAGTCGATGTCGCCGTTGTCGATCCTGATGCGTTCGATCAGCACGCGCGGCAGGGTGTCGGAGGGCGGTTCCTTGTCCTCGTTGAGCTTGGCGATGAGGTCCGCCCAGTTGAGTTTGCCGCCGCGTGTGATTTCTAAGGTCGCCCTCGGCCCATTTAGCTGGACATCCCGCAGCCGCCAGGCAAAGCGAAACAGACCGGACGTTTCCAGGTCGACATACAGACGCTCGAAACCGGCCAGCGGCTGGCCGTTCATTTGCGCCAGCTTCAGACCGTCGACCGTGGCTTCGAGGGTGAGCGGATTGAACTTGACCTGCTGCACGCTCAGCTGGCTGGCGAGCTTGTTCTCGCCGATCCACGGCAGGAGCTTTTTCGCCAGCGGGTCGACGAGGAAAAAACCGAAAACCAGATACAGGCCGAACAGGCCCGCCACGATCAGAAAGGGCAGGCTCAGCGCTATTTTGACGACGCGTCCCCACATGCGGCTTCTCCCGGCCTATTTGTCCTGCATGGCCTCGCGGATCACCCGGAACAGCTCCCTGAAGGCTTTCGGCGGCTTGTCGCGCGCCGCTTCTTCGCGGGCGGCGCGTATCAGCTGGCGCAAACGGGTGGCATCGGCATCGGCATGGGCGTTGAGAAACAGCGTCAGCGCCTCGTTGTCGGCGATCAGCTTCTCGCGCCATTTTTCGGCCTGGTGCAGTTTCGCGTTCTCCGCCGCGGACACGCCGTTGAATATATCGAGCTGCGCCTGGATCGGCGCCGGGTCGATCGACCGCATCAGCTTCCCGATGTATTGCTTCTGCCGGCGCAGTGCGCCGTTCTGGGTGATCTTGCGGCAGTCGGCCACCGCCGCGCGCAGGTTTTCCGGCAACTCGATGCGCTTGAACTGGGCGTCGGGGAGCTTGACCAGAGTTTCACCCAGCGCTTGCAGGGCTTCGACTTCGCGTTTTTGCTGGCTTTTGCTGGGGCCGTCATAGACTTCGTCGGGGTCGAATTCCAGCTCGGCATCAGGGTCGATCAGGCGCACTGTGGGACTTTCGGTTGCTGTTATCATCGTCATTGTAGTTTCTGCCCAGAAAAAACGGGCTGCCCCGAAACGTATCGCACCCCATTTTCCTTTTTCAAGCCGACATGTCCCGCTCCCAATTCAGCTATACCCGCGACCAGCTCATGGCCCTGTCCCGGATTGTCATCGAGCACGCCGCCCGGCAGGGCGCCACCGCGGCCGATACCGACATCTCCGAAGGTTTCGGTCAGAACGTCAGCGTGCGCCAAGGTGAAATCGAAACCATCGAATACAACAAGGACAAGAGCGCGAGCGTCACCGTATACATCGGCCAGCGGCGCGGCCATGCCTCGACCTCCGACCTGTCCGAGGCGGCGCTGAAAAGCACGGTCGAGAAAGCCCTCACCATCGCCCGTTTCACCGCCGAGGACGACTGCGCCGGACTGCCGGACGCCGACAGGCTGGCAAGAGCCGCACCCGATCTCGACCTCTATCATCCTTGGGGTCTGAGCGTCGAGGACGCCGCCGAACTGGCGCGCAGCTGCGAGGCCGCGGCGCTGGCGGTGGACCCGCGGCTGACCAACTCGGAGGGCGGGGCGGTCAACAGCCACGCCTCGCATTTCATCTATGCCAACAGCCTCGGCTTCTGCGATGGTTATCCGAGCTCGCGCCACGGCATTTCGGTGGCGGTGATCGGCGAGGACAAGGGCTCGATGCAGCGCGATTACTGGTATACCAGCGCGCGCAACGCGTCCGAACTCGAGTCCGCCGAAGCGGTCGGCCGCATTGCCGGCGCGCGCACGGTGCGCCGCCTCAACGGACGCAAGCTCGATACCCGTACCTGTCCGGTCATTTTCGAGGCACCGATCGCCACCGGCCTGATCGGCAGCTTCGTCGCGGCAGTGTCGGGCGGCAATCTCTACCGCAAGTCGTCGTTCATGCTCGACAGTCTCGGCAAGCAGGTGTTCGCCCCGCTGGTGACGATCCGCGAGCTGCCATTCATTCCGCGCGGTCTCGGCAGTTCGCCCTTCGACAGCGAGGGGGTCGCCTGCCTGGAGCGCGACGTGGTGAAGGACGGCGTGCTGCAGGGGTATTTCCTCTCCAGCTATTCGGCACGCAAGCTCGGCATGGCGACGACCGGCAACGCCGGCGGCAGCCACAACCTGATCGTCACGCCGGGCGAACTGGACCTCGACGGCCTGCTGAAGAAGATGGGCACTGGCCTGCTGGTCACCGAGCTACTCGGCCACGGCGCCAACATGGTCACCGGCGACTATTCGCGCGGCGCCGCCGGATTCTGGGTGGAAAACGGCGCGATCCAGTACCCGGTCGAGGAGATCACCATCGCCGGCAACCTCGCCGAGATGTTCAAAGGCATCCTCGCCATTGGCAAGGACGTCGAGCGGCGTGGCTCGCGTCAGGTCGGCTCGATCCTGATCGATCGCATGACGGTGGCGGGCAACTGACATGCTTCGCGCAAGCCGCTTTTTTATCGCGGTTTGCGTTGCCCTTGTACTCGCCGCCTGCGACCGCGGCCCCACCCTGCCGCAGCTCAATTCGCACGACGTCATCGTCGCTTTCGGCGACAGCCTGACCCACGGCACCGGTGCAGGCAGCGACGAGGCCTATCCGGCCGTGCTGGCGAGACTGACCGGGCGCACCGTGATCAACGCCGGCGTTCCCGGCGACACCACCGAGGGCGGACTTGAACGTCTGCCGGGTGTGCTGGCCGAACACCGTCCCCGCCTGGTGCTGCTGTGTCTCGGCGGCAACGACATGCTGAGAAAGCAGCCCCGCTCCGTCACCGAAAACAACCTGCGCCGGCTGGTGCAGACCATCCGCGCCAGCGGCGCCGAGGTGGTCCTGATCAGCGTGCCGGAACCGAAGCTGTTTGGCGGCGCACCGGATTTCTACGAGCAGATCGCCGAGGAGATGCAGCTGCCGCTGGAGCAGGACATCTTCAACGAGGTACTGAAAGACAATCGCCTCAAGTCCGACCCCATCCATGCCAACGCCGCCGGCTATCGCGTCGTCGCCGAACGTCTGGCCAAATTCCTGCGCGAGTCGGGTGCGCTGTGAATGAAAAACTTTCATCCACGAAGGACGCGAAGTGACGCGAAGAAAACCCAAAGGATTAATGATCCTGGAATTTCTTGCTTCGCGTTCCGTAGCGTCCTTCGCGGATAAAAAAGGTTTTCCAGCATGAAAACCCTGCTCGCGCTCGCCAGCCTGATCGACGCGCTGACCGAACGCATCGGCCGCCTCGTCATCTGGCTGGTGCTGGTCGCGACCCTGATTTCGGCAGGCAACGCCCTGTTGCGCTACGCCTTCGGCGTCAGTTCCAACGCCTGGCTGGAAATCCAGTGGTACCTGTTCGGCGCGATGTTCCTGCTGGCATCGGGCTACACCCTGAAGCACAACGGCCATGTGCGCATCGACATCTTCTACAACCGGTTCGGCCCGCGCGGCCAGGCGTGGATCGACCTCGCCGGCGGCCTGCTGTTTCTGCTGCCGATGGCGGGGCTGCTGGCCTGGCTGGCGTGGCCGATGTTCTTCGAAGCCTGGCAGACCCAGGAGCACTCGCCCGATTCCGGCGGCCTGCTGCGCTGGCCGGTGAAGCTGATGCTGCCGCTGGGATTCGCGCTGCTCGCCCTGCAGGGCGTGGCCGAGGTCATCAAGCGCATTGGCGTCCTCAGCGGGCACCTCCTCCTCCCCCACGAAGCGCCGGAGGAGGAAGTCTGATGGAGGCCGCGGCCTTGGGCAACATGGCGCCGCTGATGTTTCTCGGCCTGGTCGCCTTCCTGCTGCTGGGCTATCCCGTGGCGTTCGCACTCGCCGCCAACGGCCTGCTGTTCGCCGGCATCGGCATCGCCGCGGGACTGTTCGACGTCTCGCTGCTGCAGGCGTTGCCCGAACGGGTCTACGGCATCGTCGCCAATCCCACCCTGTTGGCGATCCCCTTCTTCGCTTTCATGGGCCTGATCCTCGAGCGCTCGGGCATGGCCGAGGATCTGCTCGACACCATCGGCCAGCTGTTCGGTTCGGTGCGCGGTGGCCTGGCCTACGCGGTGATCCTGGTCGGCGGCCTCTTGGCCGCTACCACCGGCGTGGTCGCCGCCACCGTCATCGCGATGGGTCTGATCTCGCTGCCGGTGATGCTGCGTTATGGCTACGACAAGCGTCTGGCCTCCGGCGTCATCGCCGCCTCCGGCACCCTGGCGCAGATCATTCCGCCGTCGCTGGTGCTGATCGTGCTGGCCGACCAGCTCGGCGCCTCGGTCGGCGACATGTACAAGGGCGCGCTGCTGCCCGGCCTCGCGTTGGTCGGCTTGTATCTGCTGTATGTGTTTTTTGTCACGCTGGTCAAACCCGCCGCCGCACCCGCGATGCCCACCAGTGCGCGCACCCTGCACGGCACAGCTTTGTTCGCCCGCGTGCTCACCACGCTAGTGCCGCCGCTGGTGCTGATCTTTCTGGTGCTCGGCACCATCTTCCTCGGCGTCGCCACCCCCACCGAGGGCGGCGCGATGGGTGCAG
>JBGSTQ010000259.1:0-1648 GCA_041736375.1 Thiobacillaceae bacterium | reverse complement strand
CCTTGTCGAACCGGGCGCTGAAGCGGAGGGTTTCGCCCTCGCCAGCCAGTGATCCGCAGGCACTCTCGCCCTGGCGCCTGCCCGTGACGGTGTACTCGACGCCCTCGGCGCGCATGGCGCCGGTGATGCCGCCTTTGGCGTCCTGCACCAGCCGCAGCGTGATGATTTCTCCACCCTGATTCGATTGATAGCTGCCGGAGAAGTCCTGGGCGGTCGCGAATCCGGGCCAGAGCAGCAGCAGGAACATGGGGAAAAATGAAAGCCATTTCATCGTGCCGTCCTTTCGAAGTCAGGAAAAGGAAACGAGCTGGGCCGTTGCCGGCGGTGGGATCAGGGATGAAGTTTCAGGTCGGCTATGCTCGCGCCGCTTCGGCCAGGCACCCTGTCCACCAGGCGATTGGCCGATTCGGTGAATGGCAGGAGCCGCCGCACGCGTTCCAGGTTCGGCGCATGCGTCGTCGCCATCCCGCCACTGGCTTCGCTGTCGAGCCGCAAATAGGACAGCGCGCTGGACTCGATGCTGCAGCCGCTGCCCTGGGCGGCTAGCAACGCGCCCATCCAGTCGGCCTCGATTTCCTGCGCTTGCCACAGATGGGATACGCGCAGGGCCAGTCCGAAATCGCCGTCGGTGAGCTGGATCGCGTCCTCGCCCATGTCCGTCCAGTTTGCCGGCCTGCCGGAGAACACCGACAGGGCGACGGCATCCTCGTCGAAATGACGCTGCGCGATGTGAACGATTTCGTGACCGATGACAAAGGCCAGCTGACAGCTATCCAGCTTCTGCGCGGAAGGCGACAGCACCACGACATCGGGCGCGGCGGAATAGGCTTCGCCATTGCTGTCGTCTGGCGCGCTGATGAAGCGCACCTCCGGCACGCCGGCCAGTGAAGCCATGCGCAGCCAGGCAGGACGGGGCGCGAGTTCGACGCAGCCGGCGCACGGCTCGTAGGCCCAGGCGTAATTGCGAATGCCAGGAGATTCGGGAAACCAGGCTGCCGGCGCCGCCTTCACTTCGCCGATGAAAAAACCTGCGCAGACCAGCAGCGGCACGTGAAGGCCCCGTCGGACACCGGACCATGCTGAATCGATTGCCAAGGTGAACATCATGCCCCCTTCTGTTGACGGCCGTGCCTACGAACTCCGTTAACCCAACTCCCCGATCCATCTGTTTGTCGTGTTCGCGGCGCGCCAATCCGGCCGACACCGCTCTCTTCTGTATACCGTATAAACAGTTTATTTTATTTATCGGCAGGCGCAAGGCTCGGCTTGAGTCCTCCGCAAGGCTACGGATGCGGTTCGCGCAGCGGCTGCCTGATTGATCTATCGGCCATTCCGCACGACTTCCTCTGCCCGTGCCCCAGTCACACAGATGACGGCCTGGAACGATCGGTGGAAGAATCAGGTGGCAACCTGGGCCGGACTTGTGCGCCATTCCCGTACCCCTGCAGGTATGCTTGAGCCAACGTTCTGCCACCTGACCAAACACGGACCCACCCATGGAATTCCTCTTCCTCCTCGTCCTGATCCTCGTCAACGGCTTGTTCTCCATGTCCGAACTTGCCCTCGCGACCGCGCGCCGCTCGCGCCTCGCGCGCCTGGCGGAAAACGGCGACAAGTCCTCCGCCGTCGCCCTGCAGCTCGGCGACGA
>JBGSTQ010000210.1:0-8601 GCA_041736375.1 Thiobacillaceae bacterium | reverse complement strand
TTGCACGACATGTCGACGGCGCGGCATTCGACGCGGCCGCCGGCGAGCGGCACCCGCAGCATGTTGGTGCGGTTGTTGCTGCCGAAGGAGACGTGGATCGGCGCCCAGGTGAAGCCGGACATGTTGCCGCGCCGCACCAGGCGCTTGTAGCTGTTGACCGTCGGCGCGATCACCACGGAAATTGCGTGCGCGTGCTTCAACACGCCAGCGACGAACTGGTAACCGAGCTTGGATAATTTCAGGCCATTGGCGTCAACCTCGGCGTCGAACAGGTTCTCGCCGGTTTCCAGGCTCGCCATCGACATGTTGAAGTGGGCGCCGCTGCCGGTGCGGTCGGCGAAGGGCTTGGGCATGAAGGTGGCGAAATAGCCGCGCTTCTTCGCCATCTCGCCCAGCATCAGGCGGAAGAAGGTGAAGCGGTCGGCCATGGTGAGGCCGTCGGCGTACTGGAAGTCGGTCTCGAACTGGCCGTTGGCATCCTCGTGGTCGAAGGAATAGACGTCCCAACCGAGGCCGTTCATCGCCTGCACGATTTCATCCAGCAGGCCGTAGTTGTCGAGGAAGCCGCGGACGTCGTAGCAGGGCTTGGCCAATGTGTCGTCTGCGCTCGTCGGGACGATGCTTCCGTCGGCGTTCTGCTTGAGGATGAAGAACTCGGTCTCGATGCCGAGGTTGAAGCGCAGGCCGAGGTCGGCGGCGGCCTTCAGCTGCTTTTTCAGGATTCCACGCGAACAGGCCTCGAAGGGCTGGCCCTTGAGATAGAGGTCGCTGGCGTACCACACCACCTCACGATTCCAGGGCAGGATCGCCGCCGAAGCCAGGTCGGGGTGCGCCGACACTTCCTCGTCGTTGACTTCCTGCGGCACGCCGTCCAAGGCCGCGCCGGTGTAGAGCTCGGAACCGCCGACCATCTGCTCGAAATGGCTGATCGGCACCACCTTGCCCTTGGACATGCCGTTCAGGTCGGCAAAGCTGGCGAGCGCGTATTTGACGCCAGCGGCCTCGAGGGCAGCCCTGGCGGCCTGCGTTTCGACCGCCAGGGTTTCAGGATGGGAATGACCGGTCATGCAGATGCTCCTTAAAACGGGGGTGGGGTGATGCCGGCGGACTCCAGCGGGGTGGCTTCGGTGAGCGCCTGGGTGAGTTGCGGGGCGAGTTCGTTGACGCACAGGTCAAGTAGCGTCTGGCCGGCGGCCGCCTCGGCCTGGCTCGGTTTGCCGACGGTGCCGTGCACGCTTTCGTCGCTGACGCGGTAGGCGAAGAAACAGCCGGCCGAGCGGTCGGGCTCGTCGACCACCTTGTCCATGCACACCAGTTCGGGATGCAGCGCCAGCATCAGCGAGGTCTCGGCACAATTGGCGTGGAAGTTGGCGGCGTCCTCGTGATAGCGGCGATGCGCCTCGTCCGAGAGGTCCCAGATCGAGCGCAGCGCCACGCGCATGTCGGGATAGCTATGGCGGATGTTCTCCAGCCCGCAGCGCAGCGGCGCCCAGTTGGTGACGTGGCCGTTCAGCAGCAGCAGGCGGTCGAAGCCCGCTGTGTGCAGCCACTCGGCGATTTCCAGCACCAGCTTCGACAGTGTCTCCGGGCGCAGCGAAATCGTCCCCGGCCATTTCGGCGAATGCCCGAGCGAGCAGCCGTAGGCGAGGCTCGGCAGCACCGGGATGCCGGTAAGCGCGGAAGCGCCGTGCGCCACCGCTTCGGCCGACAACGTATCCACACCCAACGGCAAATGCGGGCCATGTTGCTCGGTGGCGCCCACCGGCAGGATCGCCATGCGGATGCCGCGGTCGCGCAGGGAGGCAACGTCTTCCCAGGTGAGGTTTTGCCAGAGGACGGGCTTGCCCGAAGTCATGCCACCACCTCTGCAAATACCGTGCGGACTCGACGTTCAGCGTGTCGGCGGCTTGCGGCTTTCGCCTTGCCGTCGATCTCGCTGCGCGGGCCCCTGGCCGGGTGGCTCATGCCGACACCCGCTGCATATTCAACTGATCCAGCATGTCCTGGTTAGTCTCCATGCCCGAGGTCTCGCGGATGCGCGCGAGGATCTCCTTCTTCAGGCGCAGGAATTCCGGCGTGTGCTTCATGTCCTGCTCGCGCTCGGCCGGCAGCGGCACCTGGTAGATGGTGTCGATGCGGCCCGGGCGTGGCGCCATCAATACAACTCGATCAGCGAGGTAGATCGCCTCCTCGACGTCGTGGGTGACGAAGGCGAGCGTCGGCTTTTCCAGCCGGTGCACATGCAGGATGAGATCGTGCATGACCTCGCGCGTCTGCGCATCGAGTGCACCGAAGGGCTCGTCCATCAACAGGATTTCGGGGCGCCCCATCAATGCGCGGGCGATGGCGACGCGCTGCTGCATGCCGCCGGACAACTGGTTGGGATAGGCATTGGCGGCGGCGTTGAGGCCCATCAGGCTGAGCAGCGCATCGGCGCGACCGGAGGCGGCCTCCACCTCGGCCGAGGTGAGGTCTTCGCGGCCGTGCCTGAGGCGGCGGCTGAACTTGATGTTCTCCATCACCCTGAGCCAGGGGTACAGGCTGTAGTGCTGGAACACCATGGCGCGGTCGGCGCCGGGGCCCGCGACCGGCTGGCCATTGGCCAGCACATCGCCGGAGGTATGGAATTCGAGGCCGCCGATGATGCGCAGCAGGGTCGACTTGCCGCACCCGGACGCGCCGACGAAGGTGACGAACTCGTTGTCGGCGATGTCGAGGCTGACGTCCTTCAGGGCCTCGACGCGGTGGCTGCCTTCGCCGAATACCTTGCCAACGCGCTGGATGGAAATTTTCGGCATGCTCATGATTTGAGATGGAGCCAGGGAAAGGCCTTGCGATGCGCGAGGCGGAACAGCTGATCCATGACCAGACCGATGAGTCCGATCAGCAGGATGCCGACGAAGATCTTGTCGGTTTGCAGGAAGCGCTGTGCCTTGAGGATGGAATAGCCGAGGCCGGAATTGGCGGCCACCAGCTCGGCCACCACCAGGTAGGTCCAGGCCCAGCCCATGGTGACGCGCAGGGTATCGAGCAGCGCCGGCTTGGCCGACTGGAAGATCACCAGCTTGACCGACTCGCCGCGTGTCGCGCCCATGGTCTGTGCCGCCTCGATCTGCGCCAGCGGCACCCGGCGCACGTCCTCGGCCATCATCAGCACCATCTGGAAGAAGGTGCCGATGAAAATGATGGCGATCTTCGACGACTCCTCGATCCCCACCCACAGCATGACCAGCGGAATGAAGGCGACCGCCGGCATGTAACGGATGAAGTCGGTGAGCGGCTCCAGCACCGCCTGCACCGGACGGAAAGTGCCGATCATCAGCCCCAGCGGCAGGGCAATCAGCGCCGACAAGGCAAAGCCCGCCGTGACCCGGTAGACACTGATCCAGATGTCGGACATCAGGTCGTCTTCGGTGTACCACGTGACCAGACGGTGATAGACATCCACCGGACCGGGCATGAACACCTTGTCCACCGAGGCCGAACTGGACACCAGCCACCACAGGGCGAGCGGCGCCAGCAGCCCGAGCACGGCGAACAGCCAGTACTGCCTACGGGACAACGGCCCGCGGATGGCCCACATGCCAGGGCGGCGCGTCCGGGTGCTGACGGTCTTTGCTAGCGTCATGGCCTGGTCCGATACTTACTTGACGCCTGCCACTTCCTTGACGAGCGAAGCATCCAGCCCCTTGGCGAAGTCGACCTTGCCTTCCATCAGCTTGTTGTCGAGCAGGAACTTGGAGATGGTCGGCGCGACGCCCAGCAGCGAGGTCGGGTCGGTCGCCGGGCCGAAGGCCTTGAGGTTGGCTTTCTGGTCGAAGAACTTGGTACCCGGCAGGAAGACCTTGTATTCCTTGGCATCCAGGCCGACCACCTTGGACATGATCTTGGTGGCTTCATCCGGGTTGCTGCGCAGGAAGGCTTCGACGTCGTACCAGGCCTTGACCATGCCGACGAAGTCCTTGCGCTTGGCCTTGAGCGATTTCTCCTGCACCACCAGCAGGTCGGGGATCAGCCCAGGAACGTCGGCCGAGGTGAACAGCGGCTTGCCCTTGCCGCTGGTCTGGATCGTGTTGACCCAGGGATTCCACACCACCGCGGCGTCAACACGGCCGGCCATGAAGGCGGCGGCGGCGTCACCTGCGGAGAGGTTGACCACGTTCACATCCTTCAGCGTCATGCCGTTCTTGTTGAGCGCCATGGTGAGCAGGAAGTGCGACACGCTGTATTCCTCCAGCGCGATCTTCTTGCCCTTGAGATCCTTGAACGACTTGATCTTCGGGCCGACCATCAGCGCGTCGTTGCCGGCCGAGTTGTCGTTGACCAGGATGGTCTTCAGCGCGATGCCCTTGGCAAGCGGCGCCATGGTGTCGCTCCAGGTCTGCGAGTTGCCGTCGACCTGGCCGGCGGACAGCGCGCTGATCGAGTCGGTGTAGTTGGCGAACCAGACCAGCTTGACGTCGGCGCCATGCTTCTTGAAGAAGCCCTTCTGCTCGGCGACATACCAGGCCACCCAGCCCGGCCAGTCGGACACGCCGATCTTGACTTCGGCTTGCGCCACCAGTGGTTGAGTCAGCAGGGCAAAGCCGATGCTGGCGATGAGGGTACGGGTAAGGCGCGCGAGTTTCATGGTTAGCTCCTGATGGGAAGGTCAAAAAAAACAGCCCGGGAAAGCGTCGCGCGATCGCACTCTCCCGGGCTTTTGTCCCTCCGTGGAGCTCCGCCAGGGCGGGGCCGGCAGCTCTCGGACCAGACATCCCTCGCGGGACCGGAACCCTAGCCGCACATTCGCGGTACCTGCGGTCGCCACAACGCCGCTTTTCCCGTTGAATGAATAAAAGCAATGGCTGTGCCAGGCAGGCATCAGTTCCTTAATGTATTGAATTTATTGGCAATCCAGGCAATTTGTCCGGAAACGCGGAAGCCTGCCAACAAACAGGGGACCTCTATTGGTGCGCGCCACTTCCAGCTGAGCACCAAAGTGGTTCAAGGCGGGAATGTTCAAACCCCGGCGCCACCGGGGGATGACGCGCATCAATAAAAAGGGGCGCTCTGCAGAGCGCCCCAGGTTCCTTCGGAGAAATGCTTTCGGTGTTACATCGTGTAGGCACGTTCGCCGTGAGCGGCGGTGTCCAGGCCTTCGCGCTCATGCTCTTCCGGCACACGCAGACCCATGGTGAGGTCGATCAGCTTGTAGAGCACGAAGCTCACCACGCCCGACCACACGATGACGGTGCCCACACCCCAGAGCTGGCTGATGATCTGGCCACTGGCGTTGAACTCGGCCACCGCGCCGGCAGCGTAGTCATACACGCCGGAGCCGCCCAGAGCCGGGTTGGCGACGATGCCGGTGCCGATGGCGCCGACGATGCCGCCGATGCCGTGCACACCGAAGACGTCGAGCGAATCGTCATAACCGAGTGTACGCTTGAGACCGGTGACGCCCCACAGACAGGCCACACCTGCCACTGCGCCGAGAACGATCGCCGCCATCGGGCCGGAGAAGCCGGCAGCCGGGGTGATCGCCACCAGACCCGCGACGGCACCCGAAGCGATACCCAGCATGGAAGGCTTGCCGCGGATCATCCACTCGGTGAACATCCACGCCAGCGCAGCGCCCGCCGTCGCGAGGACGGTGTTCAGCAGCGCCAGCACGGTGGTGCCGTTGGATTCCAGGTTGGAACCGGCGTTGAAGCCAAACCAGCCCACCCACAGCAGACAGGCGCCGACCATGGTGAAGGTCAGGTTATGCGGCGCCATCGCTTCCTTGCCGTAGCCGATGCGCTTGCCGATCACCAGCGCGCCCACCAGTGCCGCCATAGCCGCGTTGATGTGCACCACGGTGCCGCCGGCGAAGTCGAGCGCGCCCTTGGCGAACAGGAAGCCGGCCGGCGCGTCGTAGGCCGACGGACCGCCCCAGAACCACACCATGTGCGCCATCGGCAGGTAGGAGAAGGTGAACCACAGGGCCGAGAACACCATCAGCGACGAGAACTTGATGCGCTCGGCGAAGCCGCCGACGATCAGAGTGGTGGTGATGGCCGCGAAGGTCAACTGGAACACCATGAACAGCATCTCGGGAATGACCACGCCCTTGGAGAAGGTTTCCACCGTGATGCTGGTGTCGACTCCGGAGAGGAACATCTTGGACAGGCCGCCAATGAAGCTGTTCATGCCGCCGCCGTCGGTGAACGCCAGGCTGTAGCCGTAGATCACCCACAGGATGGAGATCATGCAGAACACGGCAAATACCTGCGTCAGCACCGAAAGCATGTTCTTGGCGCGCACCAGGCCACCGTAGAACAGGGCGAGCCCCGGTATGGTCATCAGGATTACCAGGATCGTGGAAATCAGCATCCAGGTGGTGTCACCCTTGTCGGGTACCGGCGCGGCCGCTTCTTCGGCCGGGGCCTCTTCCGCAGGAGCCACTTCGACCGGCGCGACTTCTGCCGGTGCAGCGGCTTCGGCAGCCGGGGCTGCCTCGACCGCAACCGCTTCCGCAGCAGGCATGGCAGCCGGTTCTTCAGCCAGTACGAGGTTTGGAGACAACAGGGCAAACATCAGGCCCAACGACGCAAATAGCTTTTTCATGTTCATGCTCCTCACAGGGCGTCAGGACCGGATTCGCCCGTGCGGATGCGCACGACCTGCTCCAGACTGGTGACAAAAATCTTGCCGTCGCCGATCTTGCCGGTGTTGGCGGCCTTCTCGATCGCCTCGATCACGCGCTCCAGCAGATCGGCCTTGATGGCCACTTCGATCTTCACTTTGGGCAGAAAATCGACCACGTACTCCGCGCCGCGATACAGCTCGGTGTGGCCCTTTTGCCGTCCAAACCCCTTCACTTCCGTAACCGTCAGGCCGGTGACGCCGATGGCGGACAACGCCTCGCGCACTTCGTCCAGCTTGAACGGCTTGATGATTGCCGTTACGAATTTCATGTCGTCTCCCAAATCAAGGCAGGGGGAAAAAAGGAGCGGGCGCTCGCACCGCTCCGGTCAGCCTACTAATCAAAGCGCTTTGCTAACCCAGACGGTAAACGTGCCATCGCCCAGGAATTCATCGTTGGCATCGGTCCAGACATCCTCGTCGGCATTGGTGTCGGTGTACTTCAAGCCAAGCGTCACACCCGAGGTCACGCTACTCAGCTTGCCCGCGTCATAGGTCGCGCTGACGGCCCAGTCGTCGTAATCCGCATCGCTGACGTCGTTGAACCCGAACGTGCCCCAATGCGCACCCAGGGTCAGGCCGGTATCGCCGACGGGATAGCTCGCGGAAAGATCCCAGTAGTCGCCACCATCGGAATCGAAGCCGAACACTTCATCGCTGAGGTAATACGAATATTTGACCGTGAACCACTTCCAGCCCAGGGCGCCATAAATCTCGGTAGTGTCGGCATCCGTTACACCCGACGGCTTGTCACCCGGGTACCAGTACTGGATCGCGCCCACGTCGAAGGTGAAATCGCTCGTGCCGATCGGTCCGCGGAAACCGCCGTACAGGTCGATCTCCATGTTGCCGGAATCGTAGCCCTGGAAGTCTTCGATCCAGCCGACGTTGGAAGCCCAGGTGCCGAGATAGAAACCACTCTTGTGCGTATAGTCGAGGCCGCCCTGGATGGCGGGGTCACCACCGGTCTGGGAAATGCCGCGGAAAACATAGTCGCTGGTCAGGGTGACGTTGCCGGTCAGCTTGTGCGCCGATTCTTCTTCGGCCGCCATCGCGAATGTGGGCAGGCCCACCAGACCGGTCAGAACCAAAGCATTTACGAGTTTTTTCATGAAAATTCTCCGGAAAGAAAAATGCAAAATTGCACACCCAGTTCAGCACGGAGCGTGCCAGATATATTTTCTATAACTATCAATAAGTTAGGGAATCGCTCGGGAAGGTGCACTGATTTGTTGCACCTAACTGGTGCGTCGTAAAAACGAAATGCACATTGCCTGTGCACCGTGCTGCAGCACGCCCTTGGTACACTCCTGTCCTACACAACAGGAGTTGCCATGAACCCGAACCCCCCCCTTCCCAACCCGTCATTCATCAATGAAATCGCAAGCAAACTCGGCGAAGTGCTGAAGCAGTCGCCCGCCGGCGACATCGAGAAAAACATCAAGGCCGGGGTGACCTCGATGCTCGGCAAGCTGGACATGGTGAGCCGCGAGGAATTCGACGTGCAGACCGAGGTGCTGGCGCGCACGCGGGAAAAGCTGGTGCAACTGGAAGCGCGCCTGGCCGAACTGGAAAAGCAGCGCACCGAACAGGAATAAGCAGAACAAGGTGGCGGTCGCCGTCGTCAGAAGCCGGGCACTCGCCGGCATGAATGCGCCGGAAGTGGTGGTCGAGGCGCATCTCGCCAACGGTCTGCCGGCGTTCACCCTGGTCGGCCTGCCGGAAACCGAAGTCAAGGAAGCGCGCGACCGCGTGCGCGCGGCGATCCAGAACGCGCGCTACGACTTTCCGGCGCGGCGCATCACGGTCAATCTCGCTCCAGCCGACCTGCCCAAGGAATCCGGGCGTTTCGACCTGCCGATCGCGCTGGCGATCCTCGCCGCGTCCGGGCAGATCCCGCAGGACAAGTTCAAACACGCCGAATTCGCCGGC
>JBGSTQ010000160.1:0-2843 GCA_041736375.1 Thiobacillaceae bacterium | reverse complement strand
ACGCGCCGCATCGTGCACCAGCACCCAGTCGTCGTCCGCGCACCATGCGGCCATCGCGTCCAGTCCGTTCAGTACCGATTCCGCCCGGCTTGCCCCGCCGCAGCGCAGCGTCTCCAGCCTGCCCTGCCAGCCCGACCAGTCATGCGATTGCCACTGCTCATCGTCGGGAGCCAGCACGACGATGATCTTTTCGATCCGCGGCTCCCGGGCCAGCGCCTGCAGCGTATGCGCGATCAGAGGCAGGCCAAGCAGCGGCAGATACTGTTTCGGGCAGTCGGCTCCCATGCGGCTTCCCGTGCCGGCGGCGGGAATCAGGGCGAAATAACGGGACATGGCGTGCTCATTGCAAACCGGCATTATCCGCGGCGACGCATTTCTCCTGCAAGGCATCTTGAATTCAGCAGAATTCCCCCACATTTTGTGTATAAATCAAATGAGGTAAGCAAACGATGTCCACTATCCGACCTGCCGCCGTAGCCGGGATGTTCTATCCGGACAGCCTAACTGAATTGAAGCGTACCGTAGCCGAGTTGCTGCAGCACGCCAATCCGGCTGAAAGGGCGCGACTGCCCAAGGCTCTGATAGTCCCCCATGCGGGCTACATCTATTCCGGCCCGATCGCCGCCAGCGCCTATGCCCTGATCGGCGAGTTGAAGGGCCGCATCCGCCGGGTCGTCCTGCTGGGCCCCACCCATCGCGTCGCCGTCCGCGGGCTCGCCCTGCCCGATGCCGACCGCTTTGCCACGCCGCTGGGAGAAATTGTCCTGGATCGGGCCGGCATGCAAAGTCTGGCCGATCTGCCGCAGGTCACCCGCAGCGCGGCGGCGCACCAGTTCGAACACTCGCTGGAGGTTCAACTGCCGTTTCTGCAGCACGTGCTGGGAGACTTTCTGCTGCTTCCCCTGGCGGTGGGTGACGCCACGCCCGCAGAAGTGGCCGATGTGCTGGAACGGGTCTGGGGAGGCGACGAGACCCTGATCGTGATCAGTTCCGACCTGTCGCATTTTCTGCCCGATGCGCTGGCGCGCAAGATCGACCGCAAGACCGCCGACGCCATCGCCGCGCTGGATCCGCACCTGAACCACGAACAGGCCTGCGGGGCCACGCCGGTCAACGGCCTACTGCTGGCAGCGCGACGACACGGGCTGCACGCGGTCGAACTGGATGTGCGCAACTCCAGCGAAACAGCGGGTGAAGCGGACCGGGTAGTCGGCTATGCGGCCTTTGCCTTCCTGCCGGAACGCGATGCCGAAGAGGAAAAGGAAGATCAAGGGTCAACCCTGCTCAAGCTGGCGCGCGCGGAAATCGGGCACCATCTCGGACATTTCGTGCCCGCTCCACCGGAAGCCGGCTGGCTGGAGAAGCCCGGTGCGAGCTTTGTGACCTTGACCAAGCATGGCGATCTGCGCGGCTGCATCGGTTCACTCGAGCCGCATCGGCCACTGGGAACCGATGTCCGTGCCAACGCGCTGGCGGCCGCGTTTCGCGATCCCCGCTTCATGCCGGTCGGACGCGATGAATTCAACGATATCCGCATCGAGGTGTCGCTGCTGTCTCCCACCGAGCCCCTGATCGCGGCCAGCGAGAACGAGGCTCTTGCCGTGCTGCGTCCCGGGGTAGATGGACTGGTATTCGAGTACGCCGACCATCGCAGCACCTTCCTGCCGCAGGTATGGGAACAGCTGCCCGAGCCGGCCGAATTCCTCGCCCATCTCAAGCGCAAGGCCGGCCTGCCGGTGGATTTCTGGGCCGAACAGGTGCGCCTGTCGCGTTATACCGTGAGCAAGTGGAAGGAGGGAAGCGCATGAGCATCCCCGAATCACACACTCCGGCGCGCTGGTGGCATGCCCTGCCCGACGGCCGCATCCAGTGCGACCTCTGTCCGCGCGACTGCAGGCTGCACGAGGGCCAGCGCGGCCTGTGCTTCGTGCGCAAGATGGAAGGCGGCCAGATGGTGCTCACCACTTACGGGCGCTCGTCCGGATTCTGCGTCGATCCCATCGAGAAAAAGCCGCTGAATCACTTCTATCCCGGCAGTTCGGTGTTTTCCTTCGGCACCGCAGGCTGCAACCTCGCCTGCAAGTTCTGCCAGAACTGGGACATCTCCAAGTCGCGCGAGACCGACACCATGGTCGACCAGGCGATGCCGGACGAAATCGCCATCGCCGCCGAGAAAAGCGGCTGCAAGAGCGTGGCCTTCACCTACAACGACCCGGTGATCTTCGCCGAATACGCGATGGACGTGGCCGACGCCTGCCATGCGCGCGGCATCAAGACTGTGGCGGTGACCGCCGGCTACATGCACGACGAGGCGCGGCGCGAGTTCTACGCCAAGATGGATGCGGCCAATGTCGACCTCAAGGGCTTCACCGAGGCGTTCTATGTCAAGCTGACCGGCGCGCACCTGCAGCCGGTGCTCGACACCCTGGTGTATCTCAAGCGCGAGACGGATGTCTGGTTCGAGATCACCACCCTGCTGATTCCCGGCCACAACGATTCCGACGCCGAGATCGAGGCGATGAGCCAGTGGATCATGCGCGAACTCGGCCCCGACGTGCCGCTGCACTTTTCCGCCTTCCATCCCGACTGGAAGATGATGGACGTGCCGCCGACCCCGGCTTCCACCCTGACGCGCGCGCGCGACATCGCGCTGAAGGCCGGCCTGCATTACGTCTACACCGGCAACGTGCACGACACCACCGGCGGCACCACGTCCTGTCCGAGCTGCCACAAGCCCCTGATCGTGCGCGACTGGTATCGCATCGACCACTACAGCGTCACCGCCGACGGCCACTGTCCGCATTGCGGCACCGCCATCGCCGGCCGTTTCGGCGCGTTCAGCC
>JBGSTQ010000157.1:0-12704 GCA_041736375.1 Thiobacillaceae bacterium | reverse complement strand
CGAACTCGGCGGCAACAATGCCGCGCTGGTGATGGCCGGCTGCAACATCGAACGCGTGGCGGAGGAACTGGCGCGGGCGGCCTATCGCAATTCCGGGCAAAGCTGCACCGCGCCGCGGCGCCTGATCGTGGAGCGGAGCATACGAAGCGGGTTCGAGGGCGCGCTGATCGCCGCGATCAGTTCCCTCAAGGCAGGCGACCCCGAAGATCCCGAAACCTATGTCGGTCCACTCGTTTCCGCGATGCACCGCGAGCGGATCCATGACGAGGTGGAAAGGGCACGGCGCGAGGGCGGCCTGGTTCTCTGTGGCGGCAGGGTGCCGCCCGGATTCGGGCGCGGCAACTGGTACGAGCCCACGCTGATCGCCGATCCCGAGCCGCGTGCGCACATTGTTCAGGAGGAGAGCTTCGGCCCTCTGGCCGTGCTGATGGAAGCACGGGACATTGAGGAAGCGCTGAAATTATGCAATGACGTACGGCATGGCCTTGTCGCCACGCTCTACTCTCATGACCCTGTCCAGCAGGCGCGATTTCTGGACGAGGCACAGGCCGGCATCGTGCGACTCAACAACGGGCTGGCCACAATCAGTCCGGTAGCACCGTTCGGCGGATGGAAAGCTTCGGCCATCGGACTTCCGGAGCACGGACTGTGGGATCGTGAGTTTTACTCGCGCGCCCAGGCTGTTTACGAATCCTGAACGCATCCTTGCCGCAAGGCGGGCGCTACGTCGCGGAACGCGCTACGGTCAACTTTCGCCCGCATCCCCTGCGCGCAGGGTCGCCCGTGCTTTTTTCACGCAGGACGTGAAGTGCCGGGTAAATGCCTCATTCTGTATGTTGATGATCTGGCCATGCGCTGGCCCGGCTTCCATGCAGAGCAGTTCGCCAGAAAAATACTGCTTCAGCTTTCCCGGTCTTGCCCACCCGTCAGTTGTGAGCCGTTTGCTGCTGGCGAACAGATAGACCGGTCCGTCGTAGGGCTGGCACCTGTATTTCAACAGCGCGTTCTCGAAGCTTTTCGCTACCTGCACGGCGCCTTTCCGGCGGACGGGGTTGCTGATATCGAACTCGAGCGGACTTTTTTCGAGCCGCGTGCCAACCCGCTTATCAAGGGACTTCAAAATCTTTGCAGATTTTTTTGAACGGAAGGGAGGGACCGGGGGATCGATCAGCAGCAAGGGAGCGATGCGCTCACCCACCGCACGCAGCATTCGGGCCATTTCGATTGCAACATAGCCGCCGGCACAGAGTGCTCCCAGAAAATAGGGTCCCTCGGGCTGGACCCGGCGCATGGCCTCCGTATAGTCCTTTGCCATAGCCTCGATGCTGTCGTTCGGCGTCTGAATGCCGTCCAGGCCGCGTGCCTGAAAGGCGAACAAGGCTTGATCGCTGCCCAGCAGTTCAAAAAAAACCGGGCTGACATGCGCTTGCCCGAGGCGGCCATGAACCAGAAACAGAATCGGACCCGAACCCGTTTCCCGAAGCGGCAACAGCAGCGGCATCGAGTGCTCGCCATCGATCGGCGCTGATTCCTTTTGTCTTATGGCGGCGGCCACGCCGGCGACGGTCGCATTGTCGAACAGGTCAGGCACGTCCTTGCCGAAGGCGTCGAACAGCCGGATTTGCAGATCCACGACTGACATCGAGTCGCCGCCCAGCAGGAAGAAATCATCCTCGCGCCCGACCGGCGAGAACTTCAGCACCAGCTGATAAATCTCCGCCACCCGTTTCTCCAGTTCATCCGCAGGCGGCTGGTAGTGATCCTGCCGATTGACGGGAAGGTCCGCGGGGCGGGGCAGCGCCTTGCGGTCGACCTTGCCGGTCGCGGTCAGCGGCAGATCGTCGACGAACACGTACACGGAGGGCAGCATGTAAAGGGGCAGATGCCTGGCGAGATCGCTGCGGATCTTCTTCGGATCCCGGTCGTGTATCGATTTGGCCACCACGTAAGCCACCAGCTTGTCGGTCTCCTGCGGATCGTCGGAAGCCGACGCGATCACGGCGGCATCCCGGACGCGTTCGCATGCCCGCAAGGCCGCCTCGACTTCCACGAGATCGATGGTATTGCCGCGGATCTTGACGCGGGTGCCCTGGCGCCCGAGGAAATGCAGGTTGTGGTCAGGGTCGAATCGTCCCAGGTCACCCGGCCGGAAAATCCGCCAACCCGGCCGCTCGGCGTCGTCGGAAAAAGCCAGCGCGTTCTGCTCCGGCCGCTTCCAGTAGCCAGGGCTGACAAAAGGACTGTGGATGGCTATTTCACCGATTTCATCAGGGTCGGCCGCGGATCCGTCGGGCCGCAGGATCTTTACCTCCAGGCCTTCGGGGCTGCGGCCTGCAGGGACCGCCAGCCCCTGGAAGGACTGGTCGCGGTCGACAAAATACTGGGCGATGACGTTCGCCTCGGTGGCCGCGAGATGGTTCACGAACAGGCAGCCAGGCGGAAAATGCCGGCGGAACAGTTCCACATCGCTGGTAAAGATCGCTTCGCCCCCCAGGTCGATGGCCCGGATCCTGTCGAAGACATGGGGCGTTTCGAGGCTTTTCGCCAGATGGCGGAACATCGTGGGCACGGCATGAAAGACGGTAATGGCTTCCCGTTCCAGCCAGCCGGCCAGCGAGGGGATGCCGTGGCTGCGCAGGTTGTAGGGACAGAGCGTGGCGCCGCTGAGCAGGCCCGGATAGATGTCCATGTTGGAGGCACTGAAGCTGAGCGAAAACAGCAGCGACAGACGATCCTCGGCGCCGATGCGCAGGGCGTTCCGGTAGCAGTCGGCAAAGTGCAGGATGTTTCGATGGACCTGGCAAACCCCCTTGGGATGTCCAGTCGATCCGGAAGTATAAAAAATGTACGCCAGCGTCTCCGGCCGGATCACGGGCAGCGGAGCGGCTGATGCCGAGGCGATGGCCTCGTCAATCGGGATGACCCGGCATCCCTTCGGGGCGAGTTGCCGCGCCTGCGTCAGGTGTGCGGCGTCGGCGATCAGGGCAAACGGCTCGCAGTCGTTCAGGATGAACTGAATGCGCGCGGCGGGATCGACGGCGTCCAGCGGCACATAGGCGTGTCCTGATTTCAGGGCGCCGAGAATGGCGATCAGGGTGGCGACGCGGTCATCGAACAGCAGCGCCACGCGGCCAGCCGGGCCCGAATATCCGGAACAGATTGCTCGCGCCACGGCATTCGCATCGGAAAGGAGTTGCGAATAAGTGAGTTTCGTTGCATCGGATTCGACAGCTGTGTTTGCGGGATAGCGGGCTGCCACCGCTTCGATGCGGGAGACGAGGGTGTCAGGGCGGTCGGTGACAGGCGTGAAGGGCATGGTGCGATCGATTCTGGGGCCAGGGATCTCAATCCGTAGCCGCTGATCGAAGTGCGCTGCACTTACTCACTGATCGCTTTGGTGATCAGCGGCACCAGGGGCTCCGGCAGCCTGATCTTGCCGGACAAGGCAAAGGCCCGGGCATCCTTCGACATCTTGTTCCAGGTCTTGCGGATGATCTCCAGCCATTTCGCCTCATCGTAGTCGGGCTTGCCGAGGGCGAAGGCCAGCATGTAATGCTCGATAAAAACCAGATCGGCGATATCTTCCAGCAGTTGTGTTTCCGGGTTGCTCTTGATGCCGCGCTTGCCCACCGCCTTCTTGACGCGCTCGATCATCGCGTCGTCGTAGCCGACCTGGCGCATCAGCTCGCCGGCGGTGTCGGCCTGGAACGTGTAGAGCCCGGTGCGCCATGCGTGATAGCCTTCCTTGGTCATCGGATAGGTGCTGCGCGGCACCTTCCAGCGCTGGATGTGCTGGGCGCGCACCGCCAGCTGTGCCGCTTCGGACGCTTTCGGCGCAAAGCGGGCGATCATGTCGGACATGCGCAGGGCGTAAAGCAGTTCCTTCGGCTGGCCCTCATCCTGATTGGGGTCTTCCGCATTGGCGGCGTCGAACAGCGCCATCGCCCGACTGAAACGTTCCTGATTCTCGATCATCCTTCAATTCCCTGGTCATTCATCGTGAGCGGCGTCCTTCAGAGGACGTTCCTCGCAACTATAAAGGCAAATTGGAGCAGGTTCGACTGTTCCGGATACCTAAATGGCGGCCGGCACTCCCATAGAAAGAGCGGGGCCGAATGCCCGCTTCGGCGAAGCCCCACGCCTGAGTTAATGCAGCAGGCGGATTGTAAAGGTGTCGGCCAGATAGGCCCGGCCCTTCATGAACATGATGATGAAGCAGCCGATGCTCAGGGTGGGCTGACTTGTCCGGTGCGGGCCAACCGCGCTGATGGCGACGCTATTCACCGTGTGAGGGCCGCTGCGATCTCGGGTTCGCTGCCCTGAAGAAGCCGCAGCCCGGCTATCAGGGCGGTCAGGATCGGGAACAGGGTGCCTACGAGGAAAATCTGCGGATGCGACAAAGCCGGGCCCAGCCCAGCCCAGCCCGGGTGACGAGCACCGGCTGTCGGGGATCGTGTTGAACCCGATCATTCGCTGGGTCTCGAGCGTGCCACCGGCAATAGAAAATGACCGATAGGGCAGGGAAGCCGGCACGCAATGACGGCTTCCCTCTGACCTCAGTTGATGCTGCCGGTGTTGGGGTTGTCGGCCATGTCGTCGAAAATCTTTTTCAAGCCTGTGGACTGCACGCCACCGTGGGTCGGGGTGTCGAGATATTCCTGCTTGTTGGATTCCGTTTCGAAATAGATCTTCATGGCATTCGCGCCCGAGCCTTCGACCACGAAGGGGGCGTTGCCAAGTTCGGTGACATCGTTGAGGCTGATGGGGTCGAGGGTGACGGTGATCATGGTGGGCTCCTCCGGGCGGTTAATAAAGGATGGGCTGGCGGGTCAGGGGAAGGTGGTTTCGCCGGAGGCCCGGGGCCCGACAGACGGCTGGGGATAGATCAGGCTGCGGGTGTCGAAGCCTGCCTTTCTCGCCTTCGCGAGCAGGTTCGACAGGGTCGCCGGGGGCAGGCTTTTCTCGCGTGCGAGAATCCAGAAGTACTCGCGCGAGGGACCCGAAATCAGCGCCCAGCGGTAATCCGGGTCGAGGGCGAAAACGTGATAGCCGCCGTAGAACGGACCGAAGAAGCTGACCTTGAGACTGGCCACCTGCGGCTCGCCGATAAAGTAGGCGCGGCCATCGGCTTCTTTCCAGACTTGTTTCAGGGGATCGTAGCCGCGGTTGAGGACGTCGATGCCGCCGTCATCGCGCAGCCGGTACGTCGCGGTGACCTGGGTCAGGCCGCGCTCGAAGGAATGGTCGAGCCGGGCGATCTCGTGCCAGGTGCCCAGATAACGCGCGAGATCGAAGCCGCGCGCCGGCTGTATGCCTTCAGGAACCCCGGTGCAGCCGGCAAGGGTTAGCACCGACAAGATCAGCCATGCCCTCAGCGCGTGCATTAGCGCACCCTGGGCAGGATAAGGTCGGGGGCGGGGTTCGGCGTGTGGGCGTGGTTCGACAGCAATCATTTCAACACTATACTCGGTTTTGATTGTATGTCATGGACAAAAAAGGATTACTGGGCTGGCCGGCTGTCGCGCCAGGAAGCTCAGGGTCCATGGCTTGGAAACGTCTAGCTCGCGGAATGGCGTAAAGAGCTGGACCTGGCGGCGTCAGGCGAAACAGGAAATCCTGATTTGGATTTTTTGGTGTCCTAGACAAATAAAGGCGCCTATTGATTCGCCTCCCTTTCATCCGGACCGGAACCTGCCACGAGAAATGCCATGCAAAGCCATCATGTCCATCATCAAGGGACCGATTTGACCTTTTCCACAGCCACGGCGCTGGCAAAGAACCTGGCCAGGGAACCGGATGCAGGATCCCCCTATCATTTGCTTCACTTCGATGCGGGGGGATTCCGATACACCCAGTCACCAGGCCTGTATACCGGTGGACGAATGGATGGCCAACCACTACTGACCAACACTCCCGATGTGCAGGCAACGCTCGTGAGCCATCACGGGCGTTTTTGAGAGGCCTTAGCGCGGCGCCTGCCAGCAGTTGTTGTTGATCTGCCAGGTCATCGAAAGCTGTTCGCCGGTCGGGTACAGCGCGTACTTGAGGCCGATGAAGTCGCCGCCCTTGCGCCAGAACATCGCCAGCACGTTCTTTTCCCCCGTCGCGATCACGTTGGAATAGGGGATGACCTGGAAGGGGTTGCCGTAGATGTTGGAGTAGTTTGAGGCGACGACGATGAAGTGGCGGAAGGACGGCGCCACTTCCTGGTCGAACGACACCAGCCGGTCGTTGCAGAAGGTGAAGAGAAAGCGCCGGCCAGCGGGGCTTTCCGGCAGGTCGTAAACGAACAGGCCGTCGTTCCCAACCGGCAGCGTCTTGTCGAAATTCCACGATTTGAGCGTGGCCATGACCTCGGCACGGGACATGCCATGCCTGAACTCGCCGACTTCCCATGCCTGAGCAGGCAGCGCGAGCAGCGTGGCGACGAGCGCAAGGACAAGGGACGCGAGCTTCATGGGCGAGGGGTTGGGCTGGCTGTCAGGGTGTCCGGGTCCTGGCGACCCGGGGGACATGGCGGCTCACTTGCCGAGTACGGCACCGAAGACTTTTTGCAGCAGGTCGCTGCCGGCCTGCATCGGGTTGGCGCGGATCGCCGCCTCCTTCTCGCCGATCAGGGTGTAAAGCCCGTCGAGTGATTCGCGGGTGACGTAATCCTCGACGTTGGCCTGGCTCTTGTCGACCACGTTGAACTGGGCGGCCATGCCGGCGTAGCGGTTGTACTGCTGCGCCAGGCCGACCCTGTCGGTGGTTGCCTTGACGATGGGCTGGAAGCGTTCGGTGAGCTTGGACTCGGTTTTCTTGCGGAAGAAGTCGGTGGCCGAGGTCTTGCCGCCGGTGAGGATGCCCTTGGCGTCCTCCAGCGTCATTTCCTTCACCGCGTCCACCAGCAGGGTTTTCGCTTCAGGCACCGCCGCTTCGGCGGCGCGGTTCATCGACAGCACCAGTTCGTCAGCCTGCTTGCCCATGCCGAACATGCGCATGGCCTTCTCGGCTTTCTGCAGCGGCTCGGGCAGCGGGATTTTCAGCGCGGCGTTGCCGAAGAAGCCGTCCTTCTGCCCGAGCTGGGCGACCGCGGCTTCGGCGCCGCGGGTCAGCGCCTCCTTCAGAGCGGCATTGATGTCGGTGTTGGAGAGGGTGTCGACGCCGGTGGCGGCGGGCTGGGTGGCCGGCGTGCCGAGCACCCCCTTGAGCAGTTCGTTCCAGTCGAAGGCATGAGCCGGCAGGGCGAGGGTGAGGCCGGCGGCGAGGATCATCCAGTTTTTCATTTCACGTCTCCTTGTTCGCTGTTTGTCACAGCACTTCAGCAGCATAGTCGGCGAGGCGCGAACGCTCGCCGCGCTGCAGGGTGACATGGCCGTTGTGCGGCCAGCCTTTGAAGTGGTCGACCACGTAGGTCAGGCCGGAACTGCCCTCGGTCAGGTAGGGCGTGTCGATCTGCGAGATGTTGCCCAGGCACACCACCTTGGTGCCGGGACCGGCGCGGGTGATCAGGGTCTTCATCTGCTTGGGGGTGAGGTTCTGCGCCTCGTCGATGATCAGGAACTTGCTGAGGAAGGTGCGACCGCGCATGAAATTCAGCGACTTCACCTTGATGCGCGAGCGGATCAGGTCCTGCGTCGCCGCGCGGCCCCAGTCGCCGGCCTCGTCGTCGCTCTTGTTGAGCACGTCGAGGTTGTCCTCGAGCGCGCCCATCCACGGTGTCATCTTTTCCTCTTCGGTGCCGGGGAGGAAGCCGATGTCCTCGCCCACCGGCACGGTGACGCGGGTCATGATGATTTCGCTGTAGAGCTTCTTGTCGAGCACCTGGGCCAGCGCGGCGGCCAGCGTCAGCAGGGTCTTGCCGGTGCCCGCCTGGCCGAGCAGGGTGACGAAATCGATCTCGGGGTCCATCAGCACATTCAGGGCGAAGTTCTGCTCACGGTTGCGCGCGGTGATGCCCCAGACGTTGTTCTTGTTATGGGTGTAGTCACGCACCGTGACCAGTTCCGCCTGCTTGCCCTCGACCTTGAGCACCTTGGCGTAGAGCGGATTCGGGCCTTCCTGGAAGACGAATTCGTTGGGCAGCAGGCTCGCGACCAGCGGGCCCTTGATGCGGTAGTGGGTATGGCCGTTGGCCTGCCACGATTCCATTCCCTTGCCATGCGTGTCCCAGAAGTCGGCGGGCAGTTCGCGCACGCCGGCATACAGCAGGTCGGTGTCTTCCAGCACCTTGTCGTTGAAGTAGTCCTCCGCCGGCAGTCCCAGCGCACGCGCCTTGATGCGCATGTTGATGTCCTTCGACACCAGGATGACCTGCCGCTTGGGATGGTGGCGCGAGAGGAACAGCACCACGCCGAGGATCTGGTTGTCGACCTTGGACGTCGGCAGGCTCATCGGGACGTCGCCGCTGATCGCCTGGGTCTGCAGGAACAGCCGGCCGCTGGCGGCATTGTGGCTGTGCGGGGCGAGCGGCACGCCGTCCTCGATGCTGTCGAGCTTGCTGACGATCTCGTCGATGAAGCGGCTGGCCTGACGCGCGTTGCGGGATACTTCGGTCATGCCCTTCTTGTGCATGTCGAGCTCTTCCAGCGTGGCGATCGGCACGTAGATATCGTGCTCCTCGAAGCGGAACAGGCTGGTTGGGTCGTGCATCAGCACGTTGGTATCGAGGACGAAAAGCTTGGTCTGGGCAGGCGATTTGCGGGGCATGGTCGACAGTGGTTAACAGGGATGCGCTTATCGTACACCAGGCGCATGGCGACGGGACGGGGACGCTTGGCAGGGGTGAAATGCTCAAGGCGCGGGCAAGGTGACGCATCGGGAGGATGACCCTACAATGCCTGCTGCGCAGCCGCGGGCAGTCGACCTGTCGCATGGCGTAGCGGCCAAACCAACTTGAACACTCACCTTCACTTTCTTCCTGGGCATTCCGCCCTTCTTGGCAAAGCCCGGCTGCCATGCTGAGCCGTCTTGGCGTTGTTTTGCTGTGGCTGCTGCATGGCCTGCCCCTGCCGCTTCTGGCAGCGATCGGTCGTGGTCTTGGGTGGGTACTGTTTCATCTCATGCAGCACCGCAGGCACATCGTCGCGGTCAACCTGGCCCTGTGCTTCCCTGAACTGGGCGACACGCAGCGACGGACACTTGCCCTGGCGCATTTCAAGGTGCTGGCGCGCAGCCTGCTGGAGCGCGGCGTGCTGTGGTGGAGCCACCCGGCGCGCCTGCAGCGGCTGATCCGCGTGGAAGGCGCCGAGACGATACGCAGGCTGCTCGACCAGGGCCGCCCGGTGATGTTGCTGGCGCCGCATTTCGTCGGCCTTGACGCGGGCGGCGTCGGCATGTCGATGCGGTTCGACTGCGTCAGCCTCTACGCCGAGCAGTCCAACAAGGTTTTCGATCGCCTGATTTACCGCGGGCGCAGGCGCTTCGGCGACCAGTTGCTACTGTCGCGCCAGGAGGGGGTGCGCAGCATCGTCCGGGCGATGAAAGGCGGCCACCCCTTTTACTATCTGCCGGATGTCAATGTCCGCGCCCGTGACTCCCTTTTTGTTCCTTTCTTCGGCGTCCCGACGGCAACCGTGACCGGCTTGTCGCGCCTGTCCCGGCTCACCGGAGCGGCGGTGTGCTCGTGCTTCACGCGCATGCTGCCGGGTGGTCAGGGTTATGTGGTCGAGGTGGGCCCGGTGTGGGAGAACTATCCAACCGATGACGTCGAGGCCGACACCCGACGCATGAATGCGGCGATCGAGGACGCGGTCCGCACCATGCCGGAACAGTATTACTGGGTGCACCGCCGCTTCAAGACCCGGCCGCCAGGGGAACCGCCGCTTTACTGAAGCCGGACTGCATGACTGTGCCGGAGGGGCTGCCCGCGGGCGCATTCGGCTGCATGCTACTATCCGGCGACCAACCGACTGCCCTACAATGCATCGCCGATGCAGCCATCCCCGACCCAACCCGCGCCCTCGCTGAAAATCTATTTTCGGCTGCTGCGTCATGTTCGCCCTTTCATCGGCGCGTTTGCAATCAGCCTGCTGGGCTACCTGATCTACGCCTCCTCGCAGCCGATGATGGCGGCGCTGCTGAAATTTTTCGTCGACGGGTTGATCCATCCCGATGGCGCGGTGATGCCGGGCGGCTTTTTTCTGGGCGGAATGGAACTGTTGTATGCCGTTCCGCTGATGCTCGTGCTGATCGCTGCCTGGCAGGGGGTGGGCACCTATCTCGGCAACTACTTCATCGCCAAGGTCTCGCTCGGACTGGTCGACTATCTGCGGCGCGCGCTGTTCGATAGCCTGCTGCGCCTGCCCAACGGCTATTTCGACCAGCACAATTCCGGTCACCTGATCTCGCGCATCACCTACAACGTGAACATGGTCACCCGCGCCGCCACCGACTCGGTCAAGGAGATCGTTCGGGAAGGCCTGACCGTGGTGTTTCTGTTCGGTTACCTGCTGTGGATGAACTGGAAGTTGACCCTGGTCATGGTCGTGATCCTGCCAGTCATCGGCCTGATGGTGAACAGCGCCAGCCGCAAGTTCCGTAAGCAGAGCCGGGCCATCCAGGCGTCCATGGGCGATGTCACCCATGTCGCGTCGGAGATGATCCAGGGCTACCGGGTGGTGCGAAGCTTCGGCGGCGAGGCCAGCGAGTCGGCGCGCTTTTCCCGCGCCAGCAGGGATAACACGAAAAAACAGCTGCGCATGATCAAGACGGCCTCGACTTTCGTGCCGGCCCTGCAGCTGGTGACCTTCGGCGCCATGTCGGTGCTGCTGTTCCTGGTCCTGCTGCTGCGCGGCGATGCCACGCCGGGCGATCTGGTGGCCTACATCACCGCGGCCGGCATGCTTCCCAAGCCGATCCGCAACCTGTCCGAGGTCAGTTCGACGATACAGCGGGGAGTGGCGGCGGCGGAGAGCATCTTCGACCAGCTCGACGAAAAGCCGGAAGCCGACCACGGCACGGTCGAGCGCGACCGCGTCAGCGGCCGGCTGGAAGTGCGCGACCTCGGCTTCGTCTATCCCGGCAACGACCAGCGCGTGCTCGACGGCATCAGCTTCAGCGTCGAGCCCGGGCAGATGGTCGCACTGGTCGGCCGCTCCGGCAGCGGCAAGTCGACCCTGGCCAACCTGATTCCGCGCTTCTATCACCACGACCAGGGGCAGATCCTCATCGATGGCGTCGATATCGAGGACTACACCCTGCAGAACCTGCGCCGGCACATCGCCCTGGTCACCCAGCAGGTCACGCTGTTCAACGACACCGTGGCCGCCAACATTGCCTACGGCGACCTGCGGGACGCGCCGCGCGAGGCCATCGAACGCGCCGCCGAAGCGGCGTTCGCACGCGAGTTCATCGACCGGCTGCCGCAGGGATTCGACACCCTGGTCGGCGAGAACGGCGTGATGCTGTCCGGTGGTCAGCGCCAGCGTCTGGCGATCGCCCGTGCCCTGCTCAAGGATGCGCCCATCCTTATCCTCGACGAGGCGACCTCGGCGCTCGACACCGAATCCGAGCGCCATATCCGGGCCGCGCTCGACCGGGTGATGGCGGGGCGCACCACCCTGGTCATCGCCCACCGTCTGTCGACGATCGAAAAGGCCGACCTCATCCTGGTTATGGACAAGGGCCGCCTGGTCGAGCGCGGGTCGCACGCCGAACTGCTCGCACGCAACGGCTACTATGCCCGGCTGCATGCCATGCAGTTTCATGAACCGGACCAGCCGGATTTGCCGAAATGAGGCGCGAACCGCCGTCGCCGTGGCACGGCCGGGCGCGGAATTTTCCGGAGCCGGGGCGCTGTCTCTGGAAAGATTCAAGTTGCAGCAGGGTCACTGCATGACGCGCTACTGCTGGCTGTTGCTGGGATGGGCCGCCATCGCGATGGCGGGGTCGGCGCACGCCGACGTGGCCGGGCGCATCCTGCTGCAGGATTCGCCGCTGGCGGGTTTCCAGTATCACGCCGGCAAGGCGCTGTGGCCGCAGATGCAGGTGGGTGACGCCCTGACCCTGGTACGCGAGCCCGACAATCCGCATGACCGCAACGCGGTGCGGGTCGACTGGCGGGGGAGCAAGATCGGCTACGTTCCGCGCCGGGAAAATGCCGACGTGGCGCGTTTCCTCGACCGCGGTGAGTTGCTCGAGGCGCGCATAGCCCGTCTCGCCGAGGTGCGCGACCCCTGGTCGCGGGTGCGATTCGAGATCCTGATTCCCATCAGGGAAACCGCAAAATGACCGGATTGCAGCGAGTGGGCGCGGCGCTGATGCTGCTGCTTGCCGCGGGCCTGGCGATGGCGGCGTCGTCCCTGCCGCTGTCGACGATCAGGCTGCCGCCGGGATTTCACATCGAACTCTTCGCCGAAGTACCCAATGCGCGGCAGATGGTGCTCGGCAGGAACACCCTGTTCGTCGGCAGCATGCGCGCGGGCAAGGTCTATGCGATTCCCCTGCGCGGCGGCCGCGCAGGCAAGCCTCAGGTGGTTGCGGACGGGCTCAGCCTGCCGGTGGGGGTGGCGTTCCGCAACGGCGATCTGTACGTCTCCGCGGTCAGCCGGATCCTGCGGCTGCGCAATATCGAGGCGCAGCTCGACCCTCCGCCTAGGCCCGAAGTGGTGACCGGCCGCTACCCGACGGAGTCCCACCACGGCTGGAAATTCATCGCTTTCGGACCGGACGGCAAACTTTACGTGCCGGTCGGCGCGCCGTGCAACATCTGTGCGCCTGAC
>JBGSTQ010000131.1:0-13319 GCA_041736375.1 Thiobacillaceae bacterium | reverse complement strand
GAGCGAGGTGATGCCGCCGGCCGCCGCCGCCAGCATCTCGGTTTCCAGTGTGGCACGGTATTCGAAGCCGGGCTCGCGCAGCCGCACCGACAGGTCCACCAGACCGGGGCAGACGACGAGGCCGCTGGCGTCGAGGGTGCGGTTGGGATGAAACTCGGCCGGCGCCTCGCCCACGGCAACGATCCTGCCGGCGGCAATGTAGAGGTCGGCCACCTGGTCCAGTTCATTCTTGGGGTCGATGAGGCGCCCGTTCTTGATGTGGATTTTCATGCAGACGCCTCTGTGAAATGGTCGAGGGTGCTGGCCCTTTCGTGTCGGTCTCCGACGGCATTCGCCGTGCTGCCGATCCCGCTGTGCGGGGCCCTCGTCAGGTGGCTCATGCCGTCACTCCTCGTGCGAGCAGGGCCATCACCGCCATGCGCACCGCGATGCCGTAGGTCACCTGCGGCAGGATCACTGACTGCGGACCGTCGGCGACCTCGGAATCGATCTCGACCCCGCGGTTCATCGGGCCAGGGTGCATGACGATGGCATCGGGCCGGGCCAGCGCGAGCTTGTCCTGCGTCAGCCCATAGAACTTGAAGTACTCCTGCGCGCTCGGCAGGCGCGCGCCCTTCATGCGCTCGTTCTGCAGGCGCAGCATGATCACCACGTCGCAGCCGGCGAGACCGGCTTCCATGTTGTGGAACACCTTGACGCCCATCTGCTCGACGCCGGCCGGCAGCAGGGTTTTCGGACCGATGACGCGTACTTCCGGAACCCCCAGCGTGGTCAGCGCATGGATCTGCGAACGTGCCACGCGCGAGTGCAGCACGTCGCCGACGATCGCCACCGTCAGATTGTGGAATTCGCCCTTGTAGCGGCGGATGGTGAACATGTCGAGGAGGCCCTGCGTCGGGTGGGCGTGGCGGCCGTCACCGGCATTGACCACCGAGATGTGCGAGGCGACGTGGCGGGCGATGAAGTGGGCTGCACCGGACTGCGAATGGCGCACGATGAACATGTCGGCATGCATCGCGGCGAGGTTGTCGACGGTGTCGAGGATCGCCTCGCCCTTGGTCTGACTGGAGGTGGCGATGTTGAGGTTGACGACGTCGGCGGAGAGCCGTTTGGCAGCGATCTCGAAGGTGGTGCGGGTGCGTGTCGAGGGTTCGAAGAACAGGTTGAATATGCTTTTTCCGCGCAGCAGCGGGACCTTTTTCACTTCGCGCTCACCCACGTCCATGAAGGATTCCGCCGTGTCGAGTATTTGCGTCAGGATCGCGCGCGGCAGGCCTTCGAGGGTGAGCAGGTGGCGCAGCCTGCCGTCGGGAGTGAGTTGTAGGTTCATGCGAGCGTCAGCATAAGGCGTCCATCGGATTCACGCGAGAGGGTGACATTCTGTTCTGGGGAGACGTCAACGACCAGGCCGGCAAAATCCGGGCGGATCGGCAGTTCGTGGCCGCCACGATCAACCAGCACTGCCAGCCGGATCGAGGCCGGGCGGCCGTAATCGAACAGCTCGTTCATCGCCGCGCGCACGGTGCGGCCGGTGTAGAGCACGTCGTCGACGAGGATGACCGGGCGATCTTCCAGATTGAAGGGCAGGCTCGATGGCTTGACCTGCGGATGCAGGCCGATGCGGGAAAAGTCGTCGCGGTAAAAGGAGATGTCGAGCACCCCGAGCGGGGTCGCGATATTCAGTTGCGCGTGCAGCCGTTCGGCTATCCAGGCGCCGCCGGTATGGATCCCGACGATGGCGGTTTCGGGTGCCAGGGCGGGGGCAATGGCGTCGGCGAGACGCGTGATCAGCGTGTCGACGTCAGGCAGTGAGGCGTGCATCGAAAAATCCCTGCAGGATGAGTTGGGCGGCGACCGCATCGACGAGCGCCTTGTGCTTTTTACCGTGGATGCCGGCGTCATGCAATTCGCTTTCCGCCGCGGTGCTGGTGTGGCGTTCGTCGACCAGGAAAACCGGCAGATCGAAGCGGGATTCCAGCTTGCGGGCGAAATTCTTCGCCACCCGGGTCATGTCGTGTTCGCTGCCGTCGGCGTGGGTCGGCAATCCCAGCACCAGCAGCGTCGGCTGCCATTCCTCGACCAGCTTGGCAATGGCGTCGAGGCGTGACTGGGTCGAGTCGGCATGGAGGGTGGTCAGCGGATGCGCCACGCCGATGCCGAGTTCGCCCGAGGCCACCCCGGTGCGCTTCAAACCCAGATCAAATGCCAGGACGGTTCCGCGCAGCGCTGGGGGAAACCCGGTGGTCAAGCGTGTCCGGCCTCTTCCGACAGGCTGGCGAAATCGATGCCGAGCAGGCGCATCGCGGCGGGCAGGCGCTCTTCAGGCGGCATGTCGAAAATCACCTGCGGGTCGGCCGCGACCGACAGCCAGGCGTTCTGCTTGATCTCTTCCTCGAGCTGCCCGGCCGACCAGCCGGCATAGCCGAGCGAGACCATGAACTTTTCCGGTCCGCCGCCCTGACTGACGGCCTCCAGCACATCCTTGGACGTGGTGAGGCTGACCGCATCGTTCACCGTCAGCGTCGAACTGAAGACCTGCGGCGGGGTGTGCAGCACGAAGCCGCGCTCGGTTTGTACCGGTCCGCCGAAATAGACCGTCTGGCGCCGCAGACGCTCCGGCAGGGACAGGCCGATCTGTTCGAACAGGGTCGACAGATCGAGGTCGATCGGACGGTTCACCACCACGCCCAGCGCGCCCTGCGTGCCGTGGTCGCAGATATAGGTCAGCGTGCCGTTGAAATTCGGATCGACCATGTTGGGCATGGCGATCAGAAAGTGATGGGTGAGGTTCACGGTATCCATAATTGCGCTCCAATTGTAATCTTCCTCGGAAATGAACCAAACTTCCCCGTTCCGGGCCACGCCCTGTTACTTCACGAGCAAAGCCCATGCCTGAATACGATCGCGCCCTGGTATGGTTTCGCCGCGACTTGCGCGATTTCGACCATGCCGCCCTTTACCACGCCCTGAAAAACGCCCGTCAGGTCGTCTGCGCCTTTATCTTCGACCGCGCGATCCTCGATCGGCTCCATGACCCCGCCGACCGCCGGGTGGAATTCATCCATGCCAGCGTGGGCGAATTGCAGCAGGCCCTGCAGGCCCAGGGCGGCGGGCTGGTGGTACGCCACGGTGTCGCGCGCGAGGCGATCGTCCGCCTGGTCGAGGAAACCGGCGCCCAGGCGCTTTATTTCAACCACGATGACGATCCCGCCGCGCTCGAGCGCGACGCTGCGGTGGAGGCTGAATTGCGGACGCGCAACATCGCCGTGCATCATTACAAGGACGCAGTTGTTTTCGAGCGTGAGGAAGTGCTTACTGCCGCAGGCAGGCCTTTCAGTGTCTTTACCCCCTACAAGAACGCCTGGCTGAAATCCTTGACGCCGTTCCATCTCCAGGCCTACCCGGTCGAGCGGTATCGGGATCGCCTGACCCCGCTTTCAAGCCCGCTGCCCACCCTCGGCGAAATGGGATTCCGGCCGACCAACCTCAGGGCGCTGCAGTTGCCCACCGGCATGAGCGGTGGGCAGGCTCTGTTCGAGGATTTCCAGCAGCGCATCGAGCGCTATCAGGAGGTGCGGGATTTTCCGGCGGTGAAAGGTCCGTCCTACCTGTCGGTGCACCTGCGTTTCGGCACCCTCCCGGTGCGCCAGCTGGCGGCTTTCGCCTGGCAGCACGGCAGCCGCGGCGCGCAGACCTGGCTGTCCGAGTTGATCTGGCGGGACTTCTACCACCAGATCCTGCATCATCACCCCGAGGTCGCTGCCGGCCATGCTTTCAAGACTCAATATGATGCGCTGCCCTGGCCCAACCCGCCGGGGCATTTCGAGGCCTGGTGCGAGGCGCGCACCGGCTATCCGCTGGTCGATGCCGCGATGCGCCAGATCAACCAGACCGGCTACATGCACAACCGCCTGCGCATGATCGTCGCCTCCTTCCTGACCAAGGATCTGCTGGTCGACTGGCGCTGGGGCGAGCGCTATTTCGCCGACAAGCTGATCGATTTCGACCTCGCCGCCAACAGCGGCGGCTGGCAGTGGGCCGCCTCGGTAGGCTGCGACGCCCAGCCCTGGTTTCGCATCTTCAATCCGGTGACACAATCCGAACGCTTCGATGCGCAGGGCAAGTTCATCCGCCGCTACCTGCCTGAGCTTGCGAACCTCTCCGACAAGACCATCCATGCGCCTTGGACGATGTCCGCGGCCGAACAGCAGCGCGTGGGTTGCGTCATCGGGCGCGATTACCCCGCACCGATCGTCGATCATGCGGTGCAAAGAGTGCTGGCACTGGAACTTTTCAAGCAGGCGTCCCGGTCCGGCGAAGGGCCTGCGGATTGAGAGGCGAGAGTCGTAACATTCCGGCTGGATGGGATATCGGATCGCTCAATTCAGGAATGGATGGATGATGGATACGGCCCCGAACACGTGGCCACCCGTTAAACCGGCAAGTAGTGGCGCTTGCCAATGCAATGGAGGAAGGTCTCATGGCAGCCTGGTTCATTCCCGCGGTTAAGGCAATCCTGCCTTTCGTCAGCCCGATCGTGGCATCGGCGCTGCCGGTCTTCACCACGCGCAAGAGCGACGAGGCGGCGGTCGCCCAGTCGGATGTTCTGCAGCGGCAAATCACCGAACTGCAAACGGCGGCCTCGCAGAATGCGCTGCACATCAAGGAGCTGGCGGCGCAGCTGCAGAAGACCGTGGCCGCGCTGGAGGAGGGTGCGGCCGTGGCGGAATCCCGCCTCGCCCGGACAACCGTGCTTTGTTATGCGGCCATCGCACTATCGGTTGTCGCGATCGGCGTTTCGCTCGTCGCCCTGTTCGCGGGCTAGCGCAAGGTGCGCGTCGGCTCATCGCCGCCCCCTAAGCCGCGCAAGGATCCGGCGGAGAAAACCGGCTTGTCTGCGCACGCATCCTGAAGTTCGCCAGCATGGCCGATTTTTACCGGGTCAGTGGCTTGGGATCGGAATATTCCGGGCTGCTCGAAGCGGCAGGGGTCGACACCGTACCCGAACTCGCGAAGCGCAATGCGGCCAACCTCACGCAGGCGATGGCGGCGGTCAATCAGGAAAAGAAGCTCACCCGCCAGGTGCCCACCGAATCTGAGGTGGCGCAATGGATCGAGCAGTCCAAGGTTTTGCCGCGGATGCTGGAGTACTGATCCGTACGCGGGGCCCATAAAAAAGCCGGGCATCACTCGGCTTTATTCATTCTGGCAGCAGCCAGCGCCCCATCCATAATGGGCAGGCCGTGGTTGTAAGGCGCTCAGGCGGCTTTTTCGTGGTGGTAGCCGGTAACGATATCCACCTCGGTCTTGGAGCCCAGCACCACCGGCACGCGCTGGTGCAGGTTGTCCGGATTGAGGTCGAGAATGCGCTCGCGTCCGGTGGTGGCGGCGCCGCCGGCCTGCTCGACGATGAAGGCCATCGGGTTGGCTTCGTACAGCAGGCGCAGCTTGCCGGCCTTGGACGGGTCCTTGGTGTCCTTGGGGTACATGAAGATACCGCCGCGGGTGAGGATGCGGTGCACTTCGGCGACCATCGACGCGACCCAGCGCATGTTGAAATCCTTGCCGCGCGGACCGGTCTTGCCGGCCAGGCATTCCTCGACATAGCGCTGCACCGGGGCTTCCCAGAACCGCATGTTGGAGGCGTTGATCGCGAATTCCCGGGTCTCGGTCGGAATGGTCATGTTGGGGTGAGTCAGCACGAATTCGCCGACGTCGCGGTCGAGGGTGAAGCCGTTGGTGCCGTGGCCGAAGGTCAGCACCAGCATGGTCGACGAGCCGTAGATCGCGTAGCCGGCGCACACCTGCTTGGTGCCGGTCTGCAGGAAGTCCTCGGCCTTGGCGGCGCGGCCGGCGACCGGGGCTTTCAGGATCGAGAAGATGGTGCCGACCGAGATGTTGACGTCGACGTTGCTCGATCCGTCGAGCGGGTCGAACACCAGCAGGTACTTGCCGAGCGGGTACTGTGCCGGGATCGGATAGGGGTCGTCCATTTCCTCGGAGGCCATGCCGGCGAGGTGGCCCGCCCACTCGTTGGAGCGGATCATGATGTCGTTGGTGATGACGTCGAGCTTCTTCTGCGTCTCGCCCTGTACGTTTTCCGAATCAAGCGAGCCCATCACGCCGAGCAGCGCGCCCTTGTTGACCGCGTTGGAGATCGCCTTGCAGGCCGTGACGACGTCGTTCAGCAGCGAGGTGAAATCGCCGGTGGCGCCGGCGGTGCGGCGTTGTTCTTCGATGATGAACTGGGTCAGGGTGGTGCCGGTATGCATGGGGAAGCTCCCTCAGGAATATAAGTAAACGTTAATATTACCATGACGCGGCCGGCCGCTTGCCGTGGCTCGCCGACGTTGCACGGGGGGTCAGTCCGCGACCAGCTGGTCGGAGCGGGTGAACGTCCAGGTCCGGGTTATAGACAGAATATCGGCTTTCTTCCGCATGTCCTCGGGAAAGGGGGCGTAGGGCGCGGCCAGTTCGACGATCCTGATCGCGGCGGCGTCGAGGACTTTGGAACCAGAGGTGCGGTCAACCTCGACCGCCTCGATCTGGCCAGTGGCGTGGATCGAAACGGTCAGCTTGAGGCTGCCGTAAATACCCTGGCGGCGGGCGGCTTCCGGATAATTGAGATTGCCGACTCGCTCGACTTTGCTCACCCAGTCCTCGACGTAGCGCGCGAACGCATACTCGCGCACGTTGGCGCCGACGAAGGCGCGTTTCGGGCGCTTCTGGTATTCGTCCCACTGCTGCGAGATGCGTGCCTGCAACTGGGCCATTTCGCGCGCCTGCAGGTTGAGCTGGCTGGCTTCCACGACCGCGCGATCGGCAACCGGAGGCGCGGGTTCGGGCTGTTCACTGACCTGGCCCTCGGGCTTGAGCTGGGTCAGCAGGCGCTTGGCCTGCTCTTCCAGTTGTTTGACCCGCGCCTGCAGTTCCATTTCCTCGCTGCCGGTCCGGGTTTCCGGGCTGGCGGGCAGCGGGCTCTTGAGACGCCGGTCCTCGTCGGTGTTGCCGCCGCCGGCGAGACTGACCTGCGCCAGCGCGTCCGGCTGCAGCGGCGCCTCCTGGGTTTTGGCATTGACCAGCACCACCTCCATGGGAAGGCTGGTGTCCTCGAACAGGCGCGGATTGATCTGCACGAACTGGGTCGACAGCACCATGCCGTGAACCGCCGCCGACGCCAGCAGGGCCAGCGCCATGCGCGTGCCTTGCTTGGAGGGTTCGGCGAGAGGGGTGGATGGAGCGGACACGTTGCGGATTCGGATCAGGAGGATTCGATTCTACGTAAGGGCAGCGCTGCTGTCAGGCGGTGTTTCCAGCGTCTCCAGAAACTCGGCGTGAAAGCTGATGTCGAGCAGGTCGATGTCGGAAATCGCCAGCTGCACTTTTGCACCCGGCGCGACGCCCAACACCGACGGTGCCCGCGTCACCATCGGCAGCTTGTCGAAGCGCACCAGATCCTCGCGGATGACGCTGGCCGTGACTTCATGGACATTTTCCTGGATCAGCCAGCGCAGCATCCAGTAACGTTCCAGCCGGCGCTGGAACTCGTTGTAGGCGTCGTAGGCGAGTTCGAATTCGCGTACCACCGAAAACAGCTGCTCGCTTCTCGGCGGGTAGACCGGGTCGCTGCCCTGGACCAGGCAGATCAGCTGGCGCTGGTTGACCAGGTCGACGTAGCGCCGCAGCGGCGAAGTTGACCAGGCGTACTGGTCGACGCCGAGACCCTGGTGCGGGTCGGGCGCGGTGGTCATGCGCGTCTTGCCGTTGGCCTGCGCGCGGTAGATGCCGGGCACGCGCTTTTCCGCCAGCCAGCCGCCCCAGTGCGAGTTGGCGAAGATCATCAGCTCGGAAACGACCTTGTCAATCGGGCTGCCGCGCTTGCGCGGAACGATGCGGATACATTCGCCGTCGAGCTTGAAGTTGTAGTCGACGCGGTCGACCGTGTCGGCCTTGCCGCGCCCCGCCTCGAGCACGGCGGCGAAATCGCGCAGCCATTCGAGTTCACGGCGCCACGGGTAGTCGGGCACCTGCGGATTGCGCAGGGTGTCGTCGTTGAACAGGACTTCCAGGGTTTCATGACGCAGGTTGTCGGCGATGTGCACCATCTCGAGCCGGGTTTCGGTGCCAAGCACGCGCAGATCGGCCGCCACGTCGACATACAGCGACAAGGCTGGACAGTCGTGGGTTTCGCCCAGCGTGTAATGGTGGATCAGCGCGTCCGGCAGCATGGTGATCTTGTCGCCGGGGTAGTACACGGTCGACAGCCGCTCGCGAGCGACCTTGTCGAGTTCCGAGCCGGGCAGGATGCCGAGCGCCGGTGCCGCGATGTGGATGCCGACGCGGACGCTGCCATCGTCGCGCCATTCGACCGACAGCGCATCGTCGATTTCGGTGGTCGCCTCGTCGTCCATCGAGAAGGCGCGCACCGCGCTCCTGGGTAATTCAGGCGGGTCGCTTGGATGAAGAGCGGCCGGCTCGGTGACCGCGGCGAAACCGGTTCCGCGCGGAAAGTATTCGAGCAGGAAGGTCGCCAGATGGAAGTCGAGCGTCGAGGGAATCGCGCCGCAGCGTTCGATCAGCCGCAGCGGCGACAGACCGGTGGCCGCCGCCGCGTCTTCCAGCGCCTTGTATTCCAGGGTGTTCTTGTCCGGCGCGATGAGGATGCGCGGGATCAGCGAGTTGAATTCCGCCGGCAGGCGGAAAGCGGCGAGTTCGGCGGCGAGGCGCGCCTGCCTTTCCGCCGCCAGCCGCTTTTTCTCCAGCCCGGCCTTGGCCGCCGCCAGGGTCTCGGCCGGCGCCGGGCGATAGCGGCCCTTGCCCCTTTTGTGAAAATAGATCGGCGAGTCGTGCAGCTTCAACAGCAGCGCCACCGATTCCGGCGGCGTCGGTGCGTGGCCGTAATACTCCTGCGCCAGCTGCACGAAACCGAATTCCTCCGTTCCCGCCGCCTCCCACAGAAAGTCGGCATCGAGTTCGGCGGTCAGGGTTTCGGCCTGCTGCATCACTTCGGTGGGCGCGGGCGCGACAAAGCGCAGCAGGATGGCCGCCGTCTTGATCTTGCTGCGCTTGCCCGAGGCGGCCTCGACCTGCGCCGTGGCCTCGGTCTCGGACAGGATGGAACCGGCCTTGAAGTGGCCGTCTTCTTCGAATATCAGGTGCATCAGAAATCCAGAATGGTGGGGAGGTCGTCGAGGAAGCGGGAATAGCCGTGATCGCCTCCTTCGCGAACGATCTGTTGGCAGCCGCGGTAATACTCGACGGCGTGGCGGTAGTCCAGCACCGCGTCGCCGGTCTCGACCAGCAGCAGGTACTGGTCGAGGCGGGTCGGACGGGGCAGGTCGAGGCTGTCGAGCTCGGCGAGGTGCCGGGCGGTGAACTCATATTCCTCGCCGCTGGAGTAATTTTTCTGCGGTCCGACCGCGTCGCGCAACAGCCGGTTGGCATGGACGGCAGGATTGATGAGCGCGGCTTTCACTCCCCACTTTTCCGCCAGCCACGTGGCGTAGAAGCCCCCCAGCGAGCTGCCGACGAGCTTGACGCTGTCGGCGGGCCGGCCGGCGATCAGGTTTTCGAGCAGGGCGATGGCTTCAAGCGGGCGATGCGGCAGATCGGGGCAGATGTACTCGGCGCGGCGGCCACGTTGAGTGAGCCAGGTGTCGAGCTGTTGCGCCTTGCCGGACAGCGAGGAGGAATTGAAGCCGTGGATATAGAGAATCATCCCGGGCCATTTTACCGGGCCCGCATGGATTCCCGAAATGGCCCGGGCGGCTCAGTCGTCGAAGCAGTAGAAGTCGGCCTTGGTCACGCGTCGTCAGGCATGGCTTCCTACCGCGCGGGAGATGTCATGGCGGGATTTCTCGAAACAAAGTGTCAACACCCTGTAGTCAGGAAGCGCGCCAGTGAAACGCCGATGTTTTGCGCCTGCTCAAAAATCACTTACGTAACGGCGCGTTAAAAAGTCTCTTTTGCGGTTGGCACGCTTCCTGATTACGACAAGTGTGGAAACACTGACACAGCACATCCAGATCTGCCGAATCGCCTGTATTCATGGGATTGGGCGGGTTGAGGCACCCGCGGAAGCGGCGAACTGAGTCGCACCAATCCGGGGCGCTGGGTGAACAAAAAGGTGCGCCGTATGAGTGTGACTGCAATGACATTTTTCAATCCGATAGGAGCATCTTATGTCCGGCTTTGACAACCCGTTTGACCCCGATACCAGACTGCACCGTGCAGGCTGCAGTTGCGGCCGCCATCACAGCCAGGCCGACCATGAGGCCGACATGAAGAACGAGGACGCGCGCGTGTCGCGCGTCGTCGAATCGGCGGTGATGCGCGGTCTCTTCCCTGACGACCAGATGCGTCGCAATTTCCTCCGCGCGGTCGGTGCCGGCACCGCGATGGCGGCGATCTCGACGTTGTTCCCGATGGGCGCGGCCAAGGCGCTGGCGGCGGAGAAGGGCAAGCTGGAAAAGACCGACCTCAAGATCGGCTTCATTCCCATCACCTGCGCCACCCCCATCATCATGGCGGGGCCGATGGGTTTTTATGCGCGTGAAGGACTCAACGTCAGCCTGCAGAAGACCGCCGGCTGGGCGGTGATCCGCGACAAGGTGCAGAACAAGGAATACGACGCCTCGCACATGCTCTCGCCGATGCCGCTGGCGATGTCGCTCGGCCTCGGTTCGGCCAAGCAGGCAGTCGACGTGGCGTCGATCCAGAACATCAACGGCCAGGCCATCACCCTGGCCCTCAAGCACAAGGACAAGATGGATCCCAAGGACTGGAAAGGCATGAAGTTCGGCCTGCCGTTCGACTACTCGATCCACAACCTGCTGCTGCGCTACTACCTCGCCGAGGCCGGCCTCGATCCTGACAAGGACGTCGAGCTGCGCATGATGCCGCCGCCCGACATGGTGGCCAACCTGCGCGCTGGCAACATCGATGGCTTCCTTGGCCCCGAGCCGTTCAACCAGCGCGCGGTATATGAGGAAGTCGGCTTCATCCATACCCTGTCGCGCGACCTGTGGGACGGCCACCCGTGCTGCGCCTTCGGCGTGCAGGAGGGCTTCTACAAGCAGTATCCCAATACCTATGGCGCGCTGTTCCGCGCCATTGCCAGCGCCACCGACTATGCGCACAAGCCGGAAAACCGCAAGGCCATCATCGAGGCGATCGCGCCGCCCAACTACCTCAACCAGCCGATCCCGGTGCTGGAGCAGGTGATGACCGGGCGCTTCGCCGACGGCCTCGGCAAGGTGAGAAACGTGCCCGACCGCGTCGACTTCGATCCTTTCCCCTGGCAGTCGATGGCGGTGTGGATCCTCACCCAGCTGAAGCGCTGGAACTACATCAAGGGCGAGGTCAACTACCAGATGGTCGCCGAGGAAGTGTTCCGCGCCACTGACGCGCGCGCGCGCATGGCCGAAATCGGGCTGAAGGCGCCGAAGGCGAACTACATGAAGCACACCATCATGGGCAAGGTGTTCGATCCCGCGAAGCCTGCTGAATACCTCAACTCTTTCGCCATCAAACGCACATGAAGACGAGACTTTCCCTCAGCCAGAAAGCCGGCCTGCTGTCGCTGGCGCTGTTCGCCGCCATCCTGCTGGTCTGGCAGCTGACGACGCTGCCGGAAGCCCGGGTCGTCGCGGCCGACGTCGATCCCGAATACGCCGCGCTGATGGGCGGCGGGTCGGCCAGTTCGGCGTCAAGTTTCCCCACCCCGGCCGCGATGGCGCAGACGGTGTGGGAGAAACTGTCCGACCCGTTCTACGACAACGGTCCCAACGACAAGGGCATCGGCATCCAGCTCGCGTATTCGCTGGCGCGGGTGCTCGCCGGCTTCTTCCTCGCGGCGGCGGTGGCGATCCCGCTCGGTTTCGCCATCGGCAATTCGCGCGTGTTCTATCAGGCCTTGAATCCCTACGTACAGCTGCTGAAGCCGATCTCGCCGCTTGCTTGGATGCCGCTGGCCTTGTACACCATCAAGGACGCGTCAGCGTCGGCGATCTTCGTCATCTTCATCTGCTCGCTGTGGCCGATGCTGATCAATACCGCGCACGGCGTCGCCAACGTGCGCCGTGACTGGCTCGACGTCGCGCGTACGCTGGAAGTGAATCCGCTGCGCAAGGCCTTCCGCGTCATCCTGCCCGCCGCGGCGCCGACGATATTGACGGGCATGCGCATCTCCATGGGCATTGCCTGGCTGGTCATCGTCGCCGCCGAAATGCTGGTCGGCGGCACCGGCATCGGCTACTTCGTGTGGAACGAGTGGAACAACCTGTCGATCACCAACGTGCTGTTCGCCATCTTCATGATCGGCGTCGTCGGCATGGCGCTCGACAGCCTCTTCGGCGTGCTGAGCAAGCGCGTCGCGTATCAGGAATGAAACCATGACGAGTTCAGCCATCCATCCCTTCCTGCAGGTCGAGAATCTGGCGCGCGCCTACCCCAGCCCCAGCGGCGGGGAAGCCGTCACCGTCTTCGACCACGTCAACTTCCGCATCCACAAGGGCGAATTCGTCTGCGTTACCGGCCACTCCGGCTGCGGCAAGTCGACCATCCTCAACATTCTCGCCGGCCTCGATGTCGCCACCACCGGCAATGTCTTCATGGACGGTCGAGAAGTCGCCGGTCCCAGCCTCGACCGCGGCGTCATCTTCCAGAGCCACGCGCTGATGCCCTGGCTGACCGTGCTGGAAAACGTCGCCTTCGCGGTGAAGTCGCGCTGGGCGTCGTGGAACAAGGAAAAAGTGCGCGATCACGCCATGCGCTACATCGAACTGGTGGGCCTCAAGGGCGCCGAGCACAAGAAGCCGGCGCAGCTCTCCGGCGGCATGAAGCAGCGCGTCGGCATTGCCCGTGCATTTTCCATTGAGCCGAAAATGCTGCTGATGGACGAGCCCTTCGGTGCGCTCGACGCGCTGACGCGTGGCGTCATCCAGGAGGAACTGCTGAAGATCTGCGCCGAGATGCAGCAGACCGTGTTCATGATCACCCACGACGTCGACGAAGCCATCCTGCTGTCCGACCGGATCATGCTGATGTCGAACGGCCCGCATGCGCGCATCGCCGAAATCGTCAACAACACCCTGCCGCGGCCGCGCGAACGCAGCGCCATCCACAGGCACGCGCACTACTACCCGATCCGCAACCACCTGGTCGATTTCCTGGTGAGCCGCTCGAAGCAGTTCGGCGCCCAGCGCGACGCGCCGGACGCGCCCAGTTCGCCCACCGTGTTCGATCCGGCCGAGCTGCTGGAACCCGAGCCGGTGATCACCCACACGCCGCCTGTCGGCAAACACCATATCCACCTCGTC